>JAHRVC010000138.1 GCA_019090885.1 Marinosulfonomonas sp. | reverse complement strand
GGTTACCTTCGGCGGTGTCATTTTCAGAGCATTTCGCGGCGCTTACGCGCTGAGCGATTTCCGGCCCTTGGCACGACGTGCGTTCAGGATTTTCCGGCCGGCTTTAGTCGCCATGCGTGAGCGAAATCCATGGCGCCGCTTGCGGACCAGATTGGAAGGTTGAAAAGTACGTTTCATCGCGGCATCTCCGTCGTCTTCGGCATATCAAATCAAGGATTCGTCCGCCGGGAATAATCGAAGTTCGTGCTTTAGGGGGTCAGGTCGGACTTGTCAATTCGCAAGACGGCAGATTTTTGCAACATTTGCCGCAAAATGCGCCCTGAATTGTTTCAAGTTATCTCGCAGAGCTATCTTAGGGTGAAATAGACATCACTCGCGATCAACGCGCCGTGATCGGGGTGTTTGGCCCGACGGTTTGGCCACATGTTAGCCTCGATAAACGGAAGGACGCCAAATTGCCTGATGCACAATCCCGATCGCCCAACAAATTTCTAAAACGCCTTCCTTTGATTGCAATTCTGTTGGTGGCCATTATCGGGGCATTTACATTGCGCGATTACCTGAGTTTTGAGGCGCTGCGGGACAATCGTGAAGCGCTGACAGGCTTTCGCGATGCCAATTATCCACTGACGGTCGTGTTGTTCATCGGCGTCTATATCGTGCTGGTGGCTTTTTCCCTGCCGGGTGCAACCATCGCCACGCTGACCGGTGGTTTTTTGTTTTCCACCTTCCCCGGCGCGCTTTTTAACGTCGTTGGCGCGACGACCGGCGCGACGTTGATATTTCTGGCCGCCAAATGGGGGCTGGGCGAACGGTTGGCCGCCAAAATGGAGGCATCAGACGGCGCGATAAAGCAGATCAAGGACGGTATTGATGAAAATCAATGGTCGGTCTTGTTTCTGATGCGCCTTGTTCCTGCGGTGCCTTTCTTTGTGGCGAACCTGATCCCGGCAATGGTCGGTGTTTCGCTGTCACGGTTCATCATCACGACGTTTCTGGGAATTATTCCCGGCGGTGTTGTCTACACATCAGTTGGGGCAGGTTTGGGCGAAGTGTTTGAGCGCGGTGAAACGCCCAACCTCGGGATTATCTTTGAGCCACAGATATTGCTGCCGATACTGGGGCTCTGTGCGCTTGCGGCACTGCCAATAGTTCTGAAACTTCTGCGAAAAAAGGGTGCCTGAAACGTGAATAGAATTAAAACAGATGTTTGTGTAATTGGTGCCGGGTCCGGTGGGCTTTCGGTGGCGGCAGGCGCGGTGCAGATGGGCGCCAGTGTCGTTCTGCTGGAAGGTCATAAAATGGGCGGGGACTGCCTGAATTTTGGCTGTGTGCCGTCCAAGGCGCTGATCGCGGCGGGAAAACAGGCGCATCTGATGTCGCAGGGGCAGCAATTCGGGATAACGCCAGTTACAGCGCAGGTGGATTATAGCGCCGCCAAAGACCACGTTCATAAGGTTATCAGCACGATTGAGCCGGCCGACAGTCAGGAACGTTTTGAGGGTTTGGGCGTCAAAGTCATCCGCGAATTTGGCCGTTTCATTTCCAAAACCGAAGTTCAGGCTGGTGACACGATTATCTCGGCCCGTCGGTTTGTGATCGCTACCGGATCGTCGCCCTTTGTGCCACCGGTTCCGGGGCTGGACGCGGTGCCCTATGAAACCAACGAAACAATATTCGATCTGCGCGAACGGCCAAAGCATTTGCTGATCGTGGGCGGCGGTCCGATCGGGATGGAAATGGCGCAGGCGCATATTCGCCTTGGATCCAAAGTAACGGTGATCGAGGGCCTGAAGGCGCTGGGGAAGGACGACCCGGAACTGGCGGCCATTGTGCTGGACAGTCTGCGCGACGAAGGCGTTGAGATTGCCGAAGATGCAATGGCGCAGGAAGTTCGCGGTTCTGCCGGCGCGATAGAGATTGAGGCCAAAGATGGCCGTGTGTTCAAGGGCACGCATCTGTTGATGGCGGTCGGGCGCATGGCCAATATAAAATCGCTTGAATTGGAAAAGGCGGGTGTCGAACACGATCGGACCATCAAGGTTGACGCAGGGATGCGCACCAGCAACCGGAAGGTCTATGCGATCGGGGATGTCGCGGGTGGGCTGCAATTCACCCATGTTGCCGGATACCACGCTGGTGTCATTATCCGCTCGATGTTGTTTGGGCTGCCGTCCAAGACCCGCACAGACCATATTCCTTGGGTCACCTATACCGATCCAGAACTGGCACAAGTCGGGATGAGCGAGGCGCAGGCGCGCACCGCACACGGTGACGCTTTAGAAGTTGTGCGTTTTCCTTATGCTGAAAATGACCGCGCGATTGCGTCCGGAAAAACCAAAGGGCTGATCAAAGTGATGGTTGTCAAAGGGCGCCCGGTTGGGGCTAGTATCGTTGGTGCGGAAGCGGGTGAGCTTATCGGCGTTTGGGCGCTGGCGCTGGCCAACAAAATGAAGATGTCGGAAATTGCGGCGATGGTTATCCCGTATCCAACATTAGGAGAGATCAACAAGCGGGCGGCAGGGGCCTATTTCTCGCCGCGGCTATTTGATAGTCTGATGGTCAAACGTGTTGTCAGGGCTGTGCAACGGCTATTGCCCTGAACGCTGAAAGGCAAAACGTAGATGTTTCTGAGATCACTTTCAGGGCGGCTTTTGATTTTGACGGCTGTGTTCGTCATGCTCGCGGAAATTTTGATTTTCGTGCCATCCGTTGCGCGTTTTCGCGAAGACTATTTGCTGTTACGTCTTGAACGGGCGCAAATCGCGTCGCTGGCGCTACTGGCCAACGACATGATCGACGCTGACCTAGAGGTGGAGTTGCTTGAAACCGCCGGTGTCTACAACGTTGTATTGCGCCGCGATGAAATTCGCCAACTTGTGCTGTCCTCGCCAATATCTTCCCCGGTTTCCAATACTTATGATCTGCGCGACCCAGGTGCGTGGGTGCTAATCCGCGATGCGCTCCGGTGTTTTGTCAATTCCGACAACGAAGTCATTCGCGTGATCGGGGACCCGGTTCAGGAAGCCGGGCTGTTGATCGAGGTTACGATGGATACCCAGCCAATGCGTGCGGCGATGATCGATTATGGTCTGCGGATTCTGATATTATCAGCCGTCATATCGGTTATCACGGCATTTATGCTGTTTCTCGCAGTGCGGGTGTTTCTGGTGAAGCCAATCAAAGGCGTTGTGAGTGCAATGACGTCTTACGCGGAGGCACCAGAAGATGCGCGCCGCATTATCGAACCAACCGCCGGGGTTACTGAATTGCGCGATGCCGAAGTTGCTTTGCAGTCGATGCAGACGCAACTAACGGGTGCTTTGCGCCAGAAAGAGCGCCTGGCGCAGTTGGGCGGCGCCGTGGCCAAGGTTAGCCATGATTTGCGCAATATACTGACGACTGCGCAATTATTGACGGATCGGATGGAACGCAGCGATGATCCGGATGTGCGGCGGGTTTTGCCCAGACTGCTGAATTCGATTGCCCGCGCAGTCAGTCTCTGTGAATCCACGCTGGCCTTTGGAAAAGCCGAAGAACCGCGCCCATCTTTGAATGTGGTGATGTTGGCAAACATTGTCGAGGACGTGGTGGAGAACGAAAAGCTAGCCGCCGGGGCACAGGCCCCGCGCTTTGTGTGCGACGTGCCCGCTACGCTAACAATTCGCGCCGACCCAGAGCAACTATACCGGGTTCTTGCCAATCTGGTGCGCAATGCACGTCAGGCGCTTACGGCCACCGGTGAGGCTGGCCAGATTTCCATTAAAGCTGTCGAAAACGTCAACGATTGGTGCATCGAAGTTCGTGATACCGGGCCGGGATTGCCGGGAAAGGCGTTAGAGCATTTATTCCAGCCGTTTCAGGGGGGTGCACGAAAAGGCGGCTCTGGGCTGGGCCTTGCAATCGCTGCCGAGCTTGTGCGGGGGCACGGCGGTGAATTAAGCCTGCGAGAAACTGGCGGGCAGGGGACGACTTTCCAAATTTTGCTGCCCAAGTCGGTAATCGCGATAGAAGACGCAGCAGAATAAATCGGCTCTTGCAAAGACTGGCGCCGCTCGTTACATCCCGCCTGTCCGCGCGCTGGTAGCTCAGTTGGATAGAGTACTTGACTACGAATCAAGGGGTCGGGGGTTCGAATCCTCCCCAGCGC
>JAHRVC010000137.1 GCA_019090885.1 Marinosulfonomonas sp. | reverse complement strand
CTAAGAAAATGCTTATCGACGCCACCCACGCGGAAGAGACCCGCGTCGTGGTGGTTGACGGAAACAAGGTCGAGGAATTTGACTTTGAATCAGAAAATAAACGCCAGCTAGCTGGCAATATCTATCTGGCGAAAATTACCCGGGTTGAACCATCGTTGCAGGCGGCATTTGTCGACTATGGCGGCAACCGGCACGGGTTTTTGGCCTTTTCAGAAATCCACCCGGATTATTACCAGATCCCGGTTGCTGACCGCGAAGCCTTGTTGGCCGACGAAAAGGCCTATGCCAAGGCGCAAGCCGAAGAGGAAGAACAACGTAAGTCAAAATCCTCGCGGTCACGCTCGCGCTCGCGTTCACGTTCGCGCAACAAGACTAAAGCCGCGGACACCGTCAGTGATGACGCTGTCGTTTCGCAGGAAGCTGAAATTCAGGGCATGGATGTCGTTGATCTGGATGAGACCAGCACCGACAAGCCCGATGTTGTCGAGGAAGGCACATCGCCGGCATTTACCGTCCATGAAACACCTGTAGAAACGCCTGCCGCCGAAGAAGCTGTTGCGGATGAACCTGCCGCAGATGAAACCGGTGAAGGTGACGACAACACCAGCGACGAGGCCACCAGTGAGCAGGCCGTTGCAGCCGGGGATGCGTCGGAAAAAGACGCCAATATTGAATCGGTCGCCGAAGAAGATGTTGCCGAGGAAATCCGTCAGCCGCGCAAACCACGCCCGCGCAAATACAAAATTCAGGAAGTCATCAAGGTCCGCCAAATTCTGCTGGTGCAGGTCGTCAAAGAAGAGCGCGGCAACAAGGGCGCAGCACTGACCACCTATCTGTCGCTGGCCGGCCGTTATTGCGTGCTGATGCCCAACACCGCGCGCGGTGGTGGAATTTCACGTAAAATCACCAATGCTGCGGACCGCAAGAAGCTTAAAGAGATCGCAAATGAGATCGAAGTGCCCGATGGCGCCGGTCTTATTATCCGCACTGCCGGATCACAGCGCACCCGCACCGAAATCAAACGCGACTATGAATACCTGCAACGCATGTGGGAACAGATCCGCGACCTGACGCTGAAATCCATCGCGCCCGCGAAGATTTACGAAGAAGGTGACCTGATCAAACGCTCGATCCGCGACCTTTACAACAAGGACATCGACGAGGTGTTTGTTGAAGGCGAGAACGGCTATCGGGTCGCCAAAGACTTCATGAAAATGATCATGCCGTCCCATGCAAAGAATGTGAAACTTTACACCGAGACGCTGCCGTTATTTGTGCGTTTTCAGGTGGAAAGTTATCTTTCCAGCATGTTCAATCCGACCGTTCAGCTGAAATCGGGCGGCTATATCGTGATCGGCGTGACCGAGGCGCTGGTGGCGATTGACGTGAACTCTGGCCGGGCGACCAAAGAAGCCTCGATCGAAGATACCGCGACCAAGACCAACCTTGAGGCCGCCGAAGAAGTGGCGCGCCAATTGCGCCTGCGCGACCTTGCCGGTCTGATCGTGATCGACTTTATCGACATGGAAGAACGGCGCAATAACTCGGCCGTTGAAAAGCGTTTCAAAGACAAGCTGAAAACCGATCGTGCGCGCATTCAGGTGGGCCGGATTTCCGGTTTCGGCCTGATGGAAATGTCGCGCCAGCGTCTGCGCCCCGGCATGATTGAGGCGACGACCCAGCCTTGTAATCATTGCCACGGCACAGGGCTGATCCGCTCTGACGACAATCTGGCGCTGAACATTCTGCGCCAGCTGGAAGAAGAGGGCGTGCGCAAACGGTCGCGTGAGGTGCTGCTGAAGGTGCCAGTGCCGATCGCCAATTACCTGATGAACAACAAGCGCGAGCATATCGCGCAGATTGAATCGCGTTACGGACTGGCCGTGCGTATCGAGGCTGATCCGTTCCTGATCTCGCCCGATTTCACAATCGAAAAGTTTAAAACCGCCACAAGGATCGTGGCCGAGGTAAGCGCACCTGTGGTGTCGGTTGATGCTGGTCTGATGGCTGAAATCGACGAACAGGTGGAAGAGGCCGAGCCAGAGGTTGAAGCATCCGAAGAAACGCCCGCACCCAAGAAACGTCGTCGTCGGCGTCGGCGTCGTCGTTCCGGCGGGGGCAATGGTGAAAATAACACCGCAGATGGGCAGCAGAATAACGGTGCCGATGTAGCTGAGGGCGCCGCCGCTGCGAGCGATCAAGCTGCGGATCAGACTGTGGATCAGCCAGCTCCAGAGAGCGCTGACAAACCCGCAGAAAATGGTGAGGTTGTGGCAGAGGCCTCGGATGAGGCACCTGCGAAGGAAGAAAAGCCAAAGCGCACCCGTCGCCGTTCGCCAAAAGCCAAAGCAGCCGCTGAAGTGTCAGAGGCAGACGTAGCGCCAGAGGCTCAGGAACCTGCGACTGAGGAACCCGCAACAGAAGAACCTGCGGTGGCAGAAAAGCCAAAACGCAAACGCGCCTCGCGCGCCAAACCCAAGGCCGAGGCCAGTGAGAACGCCGAGGCAAAGGTTGATGGCGCTGAAAAGCCGCCCAAGCCAAAGCGGACGCGCGCCAAGGCCAAACCTAAGGCCGAAAAGACAGAGGTTGCCGCCGAACAGGTAGCAACGAGCGAGCCTGAAGCCGTGGTTTCCGCGCCGATTGCCGAGGTCGTCCCGGATGATCCCGGTAAGCCGAAGAAAAAGGGCTGGTGGTCTCTGGCTCGCTAAAACCAAACGCAAATGTAACGCCGGGGAAACCCGGCGTTATTTTTTTCGGATGAAAAAAATCTGATGCTGCGCCGTGCGATCCGTCGCAATCAACTCATGGCCTGATTCTATACAAAAATGCGGAACATCTATGGCCGCCGCCGGATCATCGGCCAGTATCCGCAACACCTGACCCAGCTTAAGCCCAGCCAGCCGCTTGCGCGCTTTTAGCACCGGCAACGGGCATAACAGTCCGATTGCATCCAGATCATTGTCAAATTCCATCGTCGGCAGCCCTAAGCAGGATGTTTCAGTTTGTCCACTAAGATGTGACGTGTCGTGCCCGTGACCTTTGGCGTTCGGGTCGCTATGTCGGTTTCATGTTTGGATTTGAAATCATGGACGCCAGCCTGCTGCCCGCGATGCTCATCGCGCTGACGGCCGGTCTGCTGTCATTCCTCAGCCCCTGCGTTTTGCCGATTGTGCCACCCTATCTGGCCTATATGAGCGGCATTTCAATGCACGAGATGACCGGCGACACACCGGCGCGCCGACGCACGATCCTGCCTGCGGTGTTCTTTGTGCTGGGGCTTTCGACGGTGTTTCTGTTCCTCGGTTTCACAGCCTCGGCCTTCGGCGCTTTTTTCCTGAAAAATCAAGAACTTTTCGCGCGTATCTCAGGTGGTGTAGTCATAATATTCGGGCTGCATTTTCTGGGTGTATTCCGGATTTCCTATCTGGATCGAGAGGCGCGTCTGGATGCTGGCGACAAAGGCGGATCGGCCTTCGGGGCCTATGTGCTTGGCTTGGCGTTCGCCTTTGGCTGGACGCCCTGCATTGGCCCGCAGCTGGGCGCTATCCTGTCACTCGCTGCGTCCGAGGCATCGGTGGCGCGCGGCACCTTCCTGCTCGGGCTCTACGCGGCTGGTCTGGGTATCCCGTTCCTACTTGCGGCGATCTTTGTGCAGCGATCGGTCAAAATCATGAACCGCCTTAAGCGCCATATGGGCATTATTGAAAAGGGCATGGGGCTTTTGCTGCTGCTGGTTGGCCTTGCCCTTATCACCGGCGCATTCACCAATTTTTCATGGTGGTTGCTGGAAACATTCCCTGCACTCGCCGTGCTTGGATAATCACCTTATATCCCGCGCAATGATCCACTAACCTGTTCCTCGTATTAGTGACAGGCATGGGTATGACGCAGAAATCAACGGTCAAACGACGTCGGGTTTTTTATATTCCCGGCTATGACCCCAATCCGCCGCGCCGTTACCGCGAGCTTTATCGCAAAGAAAGCGCGCGGCAGGCGGAAATTTCCGGCTACCGGATCGACGTTAAAGCGGCTTCTGACAAAGACGGATATGGCTGGTCGGTGCGCGGCACTGTCGACGGTGTCAGCACGCAGGCGCGCGTCGATGTGCTGGAATGGTCTGATTTGGTGAAAACCTCGATGAAATCGGGCATCGGGGCGACCTATGTGCAAATGTTTAAAACCGCGTGGATATACCTGAGCAGCGGCGCATTGCGACGCATGATGATGCTGCGAAAAGGCCCGGTGATCGCGGCGCTTTACCCGGTTGCGATACTTTTGTTGCAGGCTATTGCGGCGATTGCCACCGGCTGGATGCTGGGCGGTTTTTTGTCGTCCGTAACCTACCCACGCGTCGGCTGGATCATTGCATTGCCAATTATCATACTGATATTGCGTTGGTTTCGCGCGCAGGACGGTCGGCTTTATGCGTATTACCTGATGCATGACTATGCGTTTACCGCAAGCCATCGCGGTGCCAATCCGCCCCAATTGCAGAAGCGTTTGCAGGCGTTCAGCGCCCGCATCCAAAAGGCGCTGGCCTCGGATGTGGACGAGGTTTTGATCGTCGGCCATTCCTCGGGCGCGCATCTGGCGATCAATATTCTGGCCGATCTTTTACGCGCCGGGAAAATCCCGACCAAACGGCCGGCGTTGGCGTTCCTGTCGCTGGGGCAGGTGGTGCCGATGGTGTCATTCCTGCCAAAGGCAGATCAGTTGCGCCGCGATTTGCATGACCTGTCGACCAGCCCCGATATCACATGGGTTGATGTCAGCGCGCCCGGCGACGGCTGCTCATTCGCGCTGTGCGATCCGGTTGCGGTCAGCGGGGTGGCCACTGAAAGCACCCGCTGGCCGTTGGTAATTTCGGCGTCCTTCACCCAGACGTTAGCGCCTGCGACATGGAAGGCGCTGAAACGGCGGTATTTCCGGCTGCATTTTCAATATCTTTGCGCGTTTGATCG
>JAHRVC010000136.1 GCA_019090885.1 Marinosulfonomonas sp. | reverse complement strand
GCGTGGTAACTGTCCAACTCAAACCGATGCGCCAGTGTTAGTTTCTGGCGCGCCAGATGATCGGCCACCAGCCGCCCCATCTGGTGGCGTTTGGAATATTGAATAAGCGGCATTTGCTGCAATTGGGCCTGCACATCGCCCCCCGATACAGACCCCGGCGGCACAACGGCCACAAAAGGTTCGACCATCAGCGGATAAACCTCCATCCATTTGGCGCGTGCGCCCGGATCGGCGGCGACAATCATATCCAACGCCCGCGCATCCAACTGATCAAACAGCCGGTGACTAGCGCCAGTTTCCAGCAAAAACCGCGTGGCCGTCCATTCCTGCGCCAACTGCCCCAGCAAGATCGGCGTCACCCCGGCCTCAAAATCCTCAATCATACCTAAACGCAATTGCGTCAGCGCCCGGTGGTCCATCCGCGCCAATTCCGATTTGGCCAGATCGGCCTCATTCAGGATTGTCTGGGCACGTCCGCGCAGCACTTCGCCCGCCGGGGTCAGCGTTACGGGCCGTTCGCGCCGATTTAGCAGGGTCGCGCCGACAGCGGTTTCAAGGTTGGTCAACTGCTGGCTGACGGATGACGGACTGGCCCCCAAACGTCGGGCGGCGGCGGAAATTGATTGTTCTTCGGCGGTCGCGACAAAAACCTCGATACCCCAGAGTGTCACGCGTCGCGATGTATCAGCCATCTGTGGCTCCGATTTTTGGGGGCGGACGTCAGCAATAAACGCACGCCGCCCTAGGTAAGTTTGGACAGTTTGGCCTGCAATTCGGCCAGTTGGGTTTTAATATCGCTCAGATCGTCGGTGCCAGGCGCTGGTTTTTCAGGTGCAGCGGGCGCTTTACCCTCATCCTCGTCGCCCCCCGACCAAACACCGCCCAAGCCCCCGGTCATTGCCTTTACGAACGCTTCTTGCTGCGCTTGCATTGCTTCAAAACCGGGCATTTGCGACAGGGGTGACGTGGACAGGCGCTCCATCACTTTGCTCTGACCATCGCGCAGCATATCAAACGACATCGACAGGAATTGCGGCACCACAGATTGCGCCTCGGACGTATAGCCGCGCACTAAATCAGTCAGCAGATTAACCGGTAAAACGCTTTCGCCGCGGCTTTCATGTTCTGCAATGATTTGAAGCAGATACTGGCGGGTCAGATCATCACCGCTTTTCAGATCGACAATTTTTACATCGCGCCCGGTGCGGATAAATCCGGCGATATCATCCAGCGTCACATAATCGCTGCTTTCGGTGTTATACAACCGGCGGCTGGCATAGCGCTTTATCAATAGCGGTTCTTGACTGGCGGCCATGATCACCCTCCCCCATATTTTGCGTTGCAGCAAAGACTAGGGCAGCGCAGAAAAAAAAGAAAGGGCGAGCCGAAGCTCGCCCAGTTCAATCGCGCCAACAGGGAGGAATCGGCGATTGTTAACAGTATTACTTTGCCGAAGCGGTTGCTTTCTTGGCAGCAGTCGTCACATCCGCAGTCGCTTTCTTGACGGCGGCAGTTGCGTCTTCGGAAATGTCTTTGCCCGCAGCCAGCATCAGTTCGATGGTTTCCATCTGAACTTTCTTGGCAACTTCAGCGAATGCCGCGACGTTTTCAGACGCCATTTCGGCCTGAGCCGAGGCAAAATCCGTCATTACTTTGCTATAGTCAGCCGGGTCTTCTTTGACTGTGGAAGCTGTGCCAACTTTGGCCAGTGTTTCCTTAGTCCATTTGGTCGAAATCGCTGCCGATTTGTCAGCCGCTTCCAAAGCAACCTTTGAAAACCGCTCGCCCAATGCGGCCTGCGTTTTGAACGCGTCCTGCATGGACGACATATCTACCGGGAAAGAACCCATCATGTCTTTCATCAGTTTTGTGAAATCTGGAGCCTGAGCCATCGTTTTAAATCCTTTATGCGCGGGAACATCCCGGTTTTCTGCATCTGCACACAATATGCATGCTGCGGTGCGGCATTTCAAGCTTTTTTCTGCAGCGCAGCATAAAAAATTACAACCAGTTGAATTTTCAGGTTTTTGCGTGGCCCGTCACATAGGTTCCCGGCGCTGGCACAAGAATTGGGTGGGTAGAATCACCCGGCATTCTTGCGTCGACCTTCGTTCCTGAATGCGTCTTTAACCATTTGCCCCATCTGGGCCACCAAGACCCTTCGTGGAACGTGGCCCCCGCTTTCCAGTCGTCCGCTGCAACGCCCATATCCGGGTTGGTATAATGGCCGTATTTGTTGCGCGATGGTGGGTTAACGATGCCCGCGATATGGCCCGATTCCGACAGGATGAACGTCTTGTCGTGCGATCCCATCTGGGCAATTCCGGCATAACTGGATGTCCAGGCGGCGATATGATCGGTTTCACAGGCGATCGCACAAATCGGCACATTCACATCGTTAAGCGATAGAACCTCATCCAGAATTTCCATCGTTCCGCGCGCAAACCGGTTTTCCTGACACAGGCCGCGCAGGTATTCGATCGACATGCGGGCGGGCAGGTTTGCGCCGTCACCATTCCAGAACAGCAAATCAAAAGCCGGGGGTGCCTCGCCCAGCATGTAGCTGCGAATGGCGGGTGTGTAGATCAGGTCGTTGGAGCGCAGAAAACTGAACGTGCGCGCCATGAAGTATGAATCCAGATAGCCGTGTTTTTTCACCTCATCCTCGATCCCGTCAACAAAGCTGTCGTCAAGAAAGACGCCAAACTCACCGGGGTCAGAAAAATCGGTAAGGGCCGTGAAAAACGTCGCCGATTTGATCGAGGTGTCACGGCGTTTGGACATCAGCGACAGGGTCAGCCCAAGCGTGGTTCCCGCGATGCAATAGCCAACCGCGTTAACCTTTTTTTCGCCGGTAATTTTCTTGACCTCGTCGATGGCCGTCAAAAAACCCTGCTCAACATAGCTGTCCATGCCATAGTCAGCATAGCTGGCATCCGGATCAACCCAAGACACCACAAACAGCGTATACCCCTGATCTACGATCCATTTTACCAGACTGTTCTTTTCCTTCAGGTCCATGATGTAAAACCGGTTAATCCAAGGCGGAAAAATTATCAGCGGCGTTTTATGGACCTTTTCGGTCGTGGGCGCATATTGGATCAGTTCAAACAAAGGGTTGCGAAACACAACCGACCCTTTGGTCGTGGCCAGATTCTCGCCCACATGAAAGGCGCCCTTATCGGCTAGCGTCACAACCAGATCGCCACCGTTGTCTTCCAGATCGCGCACTAGGTTTTCCAACCCGTCGACCAGTGATTGCCCCTCCGTCTCAACCGCCTTCGTCAGCGCTTGCGGGTTGGTGCCAAGAAAATTTGCCGGGCTCATCATTGCGACGATTTGGCGGGAAAAATAGTCCAGCCGCTTTTTGTCGTCCGGTTCCATCCCTTCGATATTGTCGACCAGATCACTGACCGCTTGCGAATTGGTCAGGTATTGCTGCTTGAGAAAGTTGAAATACGGGTTCTCGGCCCATGCCGGGTCAGAAAACCGCCGGTCATTGGGCGTATCGTCGGCAGGGGCTTGCAGCTTGCCCTGCGCTAGCATTTCCTGCGCCTCGATATAATGGGTCAGCGATTTACCCCAGTATGACACCTGCTGCTCGATCATTTTCGCCGGGTCCGCCATCGCTTGCGTCATATAGGCAGACGCCGCCTTCATATACAGGTCTTCGCCCGGCCCTTGCAGGCTGGCGTCGATGTCTTTCTTATTAGCGAAAGCCGCCACAAGGCGTTGTGACAATGCCTCAATCTTCGCAAGATTGGCGTTCATAACCGGGCTTTGGGGCGTGGTTTCGCGATCGTCGGTTGTCATTTTTTCGGTTCCGGCATAACTATTGTGCAAGTGCAGCATAAACCGAACCTTGCCATTGGGGAAGGCGGCGTTTTGAACCGGGCATAACGGGAAATAATTTCATGCGGTATATGGCGACCTACGATCTAATGGAAACTATGCGCACCACCAACCAGTGGCTTGGGGCGAGCGCGCAGGCGTTTGGGTCTTATCCAATGATCGGAAGCATCCCAAATCCGATGATCGACATGATCAAGGCGTGGGGTGAAGTCACCGAACGCGCGTTTGCACGCATGGTAACCAAGCCCGATTGGGGCATTGCCTCGGTCGTGGGTGAAGATGGACGTGATCATGTGGTCGAGGTTGAACAGCTGGTCACCAAACCCTTTGGCGATCTGATCCATTTCAAGGTTCTTGGGCGCAAAGAAAAACAACGCCGGGTGATGATTGTGGCCCCAATGTCGGGCCATTACGCGACCCTGCTGCGCTCGACCGTCACCAGCCTGCTGCCAGATTGCGAAGTCTACATTACAGACTGGCACAATGCGCGCGAAATTCCGGTCAGCGAAGGCAAGTTTGATATCGAGGATTATACGTTATACCTCGTTGAATTCATGAAATATCTGGGGCCGAATTCGCATGTGGTTGCGGTCTGCCAACCGGCCCCGCTGACGCTGGCTGCCACCGCCATTCTGGCCGAGCAGGACCCCAAGGCGCAGCCCCATTCGCTGACCCTGATCGGTGGTCCGATTGACCCGGATGTTGCGGCCACGGATGTTACAGATTTTGGCCGTCGCGTTACCATGGGCCAATTGGAAGAAACGATGATCCAGCGGGTCGGATTCAAATATCCGGGCGTCGGTCGGATGGTTTATCCGGGCCTGTTGCAACTGGCCTCATTCGTATCGATGAACGCCGAAACCCACACCAATGCATTCACGGATCAGATCAAGCGGGTCGCCGAGGGCGGCGGTGCGGACCATGATCACCACAACAAGTTTTATGACGAATATCTGGCCGTGATGGACATGACGGCTGAGTTTTACCTGTCAACGGTCGAGCGGATATTCAAAGACCGTGAAATTGCCCGCAATGAATTTATCGTTGACGGTCATAAGGTCGATATTGGCAAAATAACCGATGTGGCGGTGAAAACGGTCGAGGGCGAGAACGATGACATCAGCGCACCGGGGCAGTGTTATGCGGCGCTTGATTTGCTGACCGGCCTGCCAGATAGCAAAAAGGCCAGCCACGTCGAGCCGGGTGCAGGACATTACGGCATTTTCGCCGGGCGCAGCTGGCGCGAAAACATCCGTCCGCTGGTTCTGGATTTCATTGACGCCAATACCCGCAGCGCCGATGTGGTGAAGGTGCGCAAAGCCCGCTAGGCTGGCGCGGCGGCGATCACCTGATCCAGCGCCGCCCCGATCATTTTAAGGCACGCCGGGTCTGAAAACCGATGATCGATACCCTTGACCATGGTCAATTGCATATCGGCGCAGGTCGCATGTTGCAGAATTTTCAGCGGCACGGATTGATCCACCGCATCATCCGCACTCCCTTGCAACAAACGCACCGCAAACGGCAGGTTCAGCGGTTTTTTCAACACCAGATGATCGCGGCCATCCTCGATCAGGCGGCGGGTGATGATATAGGGGGCCTCGTATTCTGTCGGCACCTCGATCTGGCCCTCGGTCATGATTGTCTGG
>JAHRVC010000135.1 GCA_019090885.1 Marinosulfonomonas sp. | reverse complement strand
TGGTATGATAATGAATGGGGCTTTTCCTGCCGGATGGCGGATGTTGCTGCGGCAATGGGGCAGCTCCTGCACTAAGGAGCGGGCGTATCACAAATAAGATTGCCATTTTTCTTGCGATTGTAATCTTTGGGGCCCTCGCCGCCGACTATTTGTTCAACGACTGGCAGGGAACTGTCTTTCTGGCTCGAAAATTTGTTACATTCACACAATATCTAAAGTTTTGGCGCTGACAGGGCGCGAATGCCGGTTGACGTTTTGTCGCAAATGCACATGTTAGCGATAACAAGGGGCTTTGGAAATGCCCTACCCCGGCGCTAAGTTTTGAGGAGTGTAAAATGGCCGTTAAAGTTGCAATTAATGGGTTTGGACGAATTGGGCGCAATATCCTGCGCGCAATTATCGAAAGCGGCCGCACGGATATCGAAGTTGTGGCGATCAATGATCTTGGCCCGGTCGAGACAAATGCACATTTGCTGCAATTTGATTCGGTGCATGGGCGGTTCCCGCAGAACGTGACCAGCACTGAAACGACAATCGATGTCGGGCGCGGCCCGATTGCGGTGACGGCCATTCGCAACCCTGCCGATCTGCCGTGGAACGATGTGGATATCGTGCTGGAATGCACCGGCATATTTAAGGCGCGCGATAAAGCTAAGGTACATCTGGACAATGGTGCCAGCCGGGTGCTGGTTTCAGCACCTTCCAAGGGGGCGGATAAAACAATTGTTTACGGGGTTAATGATAGCACCCTGACGGGCGACGATTTGATCGTTTCCAATGGCTCTTGCACAACCAACTGTCTGGCCCCGGTGGCTAAGGTGTTGAACGATTCCTTTGGGGTAATCACCGGTTTCATGACCACGGTACACAGTTATACCGGCGATCAACCGACCCTGGACAGGCTGCATAGCGACCCCTATCGCGGGCGTGCAGCAGCAATGAGTATGGTCCCCACGTCAACCGGTGCGGCAGCAGCCCTTGGGCTGGTTTTGCCAGAGTTGAACGGCAAGTTAGACGGCGCGGCAATCCGGGTTCCGACCCCGAATGTCAGCTGTATCGACCTTAACATAGTGCTGGAAAAGGCTGTAACTGTTGAAGAAATCAACAACGCTATGAAAGCGGCATCTGAAGGCCCGATGAAGGGCGTGTTAGGCTATGAACCGCGCCCGCTGGTGTCGACAGACTTTAACCACAACCCTGATTCGTCGACCTTTGCGCCCGAACAGACGCGCGTTCTGCCCGGAAATATGGTGCGTGTTCTTAGCTGGTATGACAACGAATGGGGATTTTCAAACCGGATGGCCGATACCGCCGTAGCGATGGCCAAATTGATGTAAAAACCTGATTGGCGCGCTATCGTAGGCGCGCCAGCAAGGCATCCTTTACCGCCGGGGTGACAAATTTTGATACATCCCCACCCAGACGCGCGATTTCCTTGACCAACTTGGACGCAATCGCCTGATGGCGGGCCTCGGCCATAAGAAACACAGTCTCGATGCTCGAATCCATCGCCCGGTTCATGCCAACCATTTGAAATTCATACTCAAAATCCGAAACCGCCCGCAATCCGCGAACAATCAGATTTGCGCCAACATCATGGGCGCAATCCAGCAGCAGGTTTTCGAACGGATGGACGATGATCTCGGTCTTGGTTTCTTTCGAAAAAGCGGCACATTCGGTCTGGATCATCGCGACGCGCTCTTCCAGATCAAACAGCGGGCCTTTGTCACGGTTGATCGCCACGCCGATAACCAGACGATCCACTAAGATCGACGCCCGCTGGATGATATCCAGATGGCCCAAAGTTATCGGATCAAAAGTTCCGGGATATAGTGCAATGCGCATCGCTCTCCCCTTCGTTGCGTGGCACCCAAGCAACATATTAGATCGGGAGTTTCAAGGGCTTAGTGCCCCATAATCATCCCTTCAAGCGCATCTTTTTCCATCGACAGCTCTGACAGCCGCGCCTTGACCACATCGCCGATCGAAATCAGCCCGACCATGACGTTGTTTTCCACGACCGGCATGTGGCGAAAACGGCCCGCAGTCATCTTTTCCAGCACATTGTCCGCTGTGTCATCGCGGGTGCACGTTACCAAATTCTTTGTCATCAGACTGTCGACCATATCGTTCAAACAGTTGGTGCCGCGTTTGCCCAATTCTCGCACGATGTCACGCTCGGACAAAATTCCAGCCGGCACTTTGCCATCCACTGAAACGACGACCGCCCCAATATGGCGCGCCGAAAGCACGCTGGCGGCATCGGAAACCGGGGTTCCGGGGACGACAAAAACGATGTCATCTTCGGACTTTCCGCTGAGAATCTGGTGAACGAGCATAGATTTCCTCCTGATTTCAAGATCGGTATTCCACAGCGTCACCTTTGGCGGGGTCTTGTGTCAAGCATAGCTTCCAGCCTGTTCACCTCGCGCCGCACTCCGCTCATCAAGGCCTTGGCCACCCGGTTTATCCGCTCGACACGTCGATCATCGCTATGGCGGATCAGATAAAAGGACCGGGTCAGGGAAAACTGATCGGGCAGGATACGCGCGATGTTACCGGCGTCTGGAATGGCAAAATCATGCACAATTCCAACCCCCGCGCCCTGACGC
>JAHRVC010000134.1 GCA_019090885.1 Marinosulfonomonas sp. | reverse complement strand
GATTGAGGGCAAGCCAGCGGTCACCAAGGGCGAAATGCCTGTTTCGCCGCGCAACGGTAGCACAAGGGTCAGCGGGCCCGGCCAGAAACGCGCTGCAAGCGTTTCAGCGTCTTCACTGAATACTGCGATTGTTTTTGCCATTTCCAATGTTGCGACATGCACGATCAGCGGATTGAAGCTTGGGCGCGCTTTGGCGGCAAAAATGTTTGCGACCGCAGTATCATTGCAGGCGTCGGCGCCAAGGCCATAGACAGTCTCGGTTGGGAATGCGACCAGTTGGCCCGCGCGTAACAAGGACGAGGCATTGCCAAGGCTTTTTACGTCTACGCCCAGAATTTCTGTTTTCATATCAGGCATTTTATTACGCTGCGTTCCTGTTGTAGGTAGTGACCTATCGGATAACTTCCTGATAATGAACAGCAACAATTACGTATCGGCGGGGCAATGCCAAGCCGCAATCCCTGGAGGCCAGAATGCCATATCGCGCACCTGTAGCAGACTTTCAATTCCTGCTCGATCAAATCGTTGGCTTTCAGGCGGTTACTGAAACCTCGAAATTTGCCGATGCGACACCGGATGTCGTTGGCGCGATATTGAACGAAGCCGGGCGTTTGAGTGAAGAAGTGTTATCCCCGTTGCAGCGCAACGGCGATGAGCAAGGCGCGGTTCTGGAAAACGGCGTTGTGCGCACTTCGCCGGGTTTCGCCGACGGGTATCATGCCATTGCAGACGGTGGTTGGATCGGTATTTCCGCCAGTCCAGACTATGGTGGTATGGGGCTGCCCCATACTGTTGGAACGGTCGTAAACGATATGATGTCGTCGGCGTGCCTGTCGCTGCAACTGAACCCCTTGATGTCTCAGGGGCAGATTGATGCGCTCAGCCACCATGCATCTGATGAAATCCGGGCGCTCTACTTACCCAAATTGGTCAGTGGTGATTGGTGCGGGACAATGAACCTGACTGAACCGCAAGCCGGGTCGGATGTGGGTGCTTTGCGCACCAAGGCCGAGCCTAACGACGACGGAACATATGCAATCTCGGGTCAGAAGATATTCATCAGCTGGGGCGACAATGATTTCACTGAGAACGTCTGCCATCTGGTTTTAGCACGTCTGCCCGATGGTGCCGCCGGGACCAAGGGGATCAGCCTATTTATGGTTCCCAAATTCATTCCTGACGGTGATGGCAATCCGGGTGAGGCAAATACGTTGCGTGTTGCCAGTCTGGAACACAAGCTTGGGCTGCATGGTTCGCCAACGGCGGTGATGGAATTTGACGGCGCCAAGGGCTGGCTGGTTGGGGAACCCCACGCAGGCATGAAAGCGATGTTCACCATGATGAACAATGCGCGCCTTGGTGTCGGTGTTCAGGGTGTAGGTCAGGCAGAGGGCGCGTATCAGCACGCGCTTGCCTTTGCGATGGAGCGCCAACAGGGAAAGACCGCTGGCGGTGAAGAAACCATCATTGGCCATGCGGATGTGCGCCGGATGCTGGCAACTATGAAAGCAGACATATTCGTCGCCCGCGCGATCGCATTATCCTGTGCGGTTTCAATCGACATGGCGCATGCGACCGGAAAAGATAGCTGGCGGGCACGGGCGGCGTTTCTGACGCCAATCGTGAAAGCGTTCGGAACCGATGTCGGGTGTGATGTTGCGCATCTGGGTGTTCAGGTTCACGGCGGCATGGGGTTTATCGAAGAAACCGGTGCTGCGCAGTATTCCCGCGATGTGCGTGTGACTGCGATCTACGAAGGCACCAACGGTATTCAGGCAATGGATCTGGTTGCGCGTAAATTGGCAGACGGAGGCGAAGCCGCCTATCGGATTTTGGATGAAGTCGAAACCATCGCCGAGGTTGCGCGCGCCGAATTTCCCGACCTTGCCGCGAAGGTCTGGACTTCGGCAGAGGGCCTGCGTGAAACGACAGAATGGCTTGTTGCGCAGACAAACCTGAACAACAGGTTCGCCGGGGCCGTTCCGTTCTTGCGGGCATTTGCGCGGGTTCTTGGCGGCGCGGCGCATTTGAAGGCAGCCGTGGCTGAAGAAACCCAAGGCACGCGCGCCCGGATGGCTCGGTTTTACATCACCAGATTATTGCCCGAACATGCCAGCCTGCTTGCACAAGTGCAGCAAGGCGGCGAAGATCTGCTGGCAATAACCCCCGAGGACCTGACTGCATGAACGAAATGAGCAACGGCATGATCCACTATCCATTGGAAGTGCCGCCAGAACCCGGGCAAGCTATTGAAATCAGTGAAGGAATACTTTGGCTGAGGTTCGAGCTGCCGATGGCGCTTGATCATGTAAACGTATTTGCGCTGGATGATGGCGACAGCTGGACGGTGATTGACACCGGCTTTGACAACGAAAAAACTCGGAGTGCCTGGCGCGCTGCTATGGCTGGTCCACTAGGTGGAAAACCTGTTTCTCGGCTGATTGTAACCCATCATCACCCCGATCACATGGGGCTTGCCGGGTGGTTTCAGTCCGAGATTGGAGCCGAGTTGGTGACAACCCGGACGGCTTGGTTGATGGCGCGGATGATGACGCTGGACAATCAAGTTACGCCGCCCACGGAACTGTTGAATTTTTGGCGTGGTGCCGGTATGGACGCCGCAACGCTTGCTGTGCGCGCAACCGAACGTCCGTTCAATTTTGCCGATGTGGTTTCGCAACTACCTTTGGGCTACACCCGCGTTAAGGCCGATGATGTCATCACGATAGGCGGTCGTGAATGGATTGTCCGCATCGGACATGGCCATGCGCCTGAACATGCCACCTTTTGGTCAACAGACGGCGAAGTTGTTTTAGGGGGCGACCAGCTGTTGCCATCCATCTCACCAAATCTGGGCGTTTACGCAACTGAACCGGACGCTGACCCTGTGAGCGAATGGTTGGAATCTTGTGAATATCTTTCGCAATTCGCCACCACAAAGCAGTTGGTATTGCCGGGCCACAAGTTACCTTTTACCGGCCTTCCAAAGCGTATGTTTCAACTGATGGACAATCATCACGGCGCATTGGACCGTTTGGCCAAACATATCGAAGACCCCAAAACCGCTGTTGAGTGTTTCACCCCATTGTTCAAACGCGCAATCAGCGAAAACGTGTTTGGGATGGCATTGGTCGAGGCGATGGCACATGTGAATCATCTGTGGAAAGCAGATTTGGCAACCCGCGTTCTACGTGAAGATGGTGCATGGCTGTGGCAGAGGAAATAACGATGGTTGACGAAAAAATTCAAACAACGGCTGAAGCGCATGAAGCCCAAGCAATCCCCTGCGCCAGAGTGGTGCATGCGGATCCGGATGCGCCAGTGACGGCCGAACAAAAGCCGCTGCCAGATTCTGTCTCAAAAAAACCGGTTGAGGATAAAAGCCCGGCCGAGTGGGCCTATGAACGCTTAATCCTGTATATCCAGAATTTCGAAGAGCAGCTGGATAATGAACATGAGATTGCTGTCGGATTCGCAGGCGGCGACGCCGGGGTTTTACGCATTGAGGGGATCGGTTTTTTTGACCCGGATATTGTTACATTTTACGGGACTGATGAATTTGGTGCCAAGACCCAGCTAATCCAGCACGTCACCCAACTTGGTGTGACGCTTCGGGCGCTGCCTAAAAGCTTGCCCGAGCAGGCCCCCAAACGAATTGGGTTCAGGCTGGCTGCCGATCTGGAAGACAAGTAACTGT
>JAHRVC010000133.1 GCA_019090885.1 Marinosulfonomonas sp. | reverse complement strand
CCGTTAGAGGCATTACATGAGCGATATTAACATCCGCATAACCGGGCGCGCGGGCCGGATTACCCTGAACCGGCCCAAGGCGCTGAATGCGCTGAGCCATGCTATGGTGCGTGCGATTGATCCGATGCTGGTGCGTTGGGCGCAGGACCCAGAAATCTCGATTGTTCTGATGGATGCGGTCGGTGATCGGGCCTTTTGCGCTGGTGGAGATGTGGCAGACCTATACGCCAAAGGCCGGGCCGGAAATTTTGCTGCCAGTCAGGAATTCTGGCACGAAGAATATCTGATGAACGCGCGGATCGCCAATTTCCCCAAGCCGCTGGTGGTGATTATGGATGGTATCGCAATGGGCGGTGGCGTTGGTCTGTCGGCGCATGCCTCGCATCGCGTTGTGACCGAGCGCACTGTCGTTGCCATGCCGGAATGTGCGATCGGGTTGATCCCGGATGTGGGTGGGTCGTATGTGCTGGCGCGCAGCCCCGGGCATTCTGGCGAATATCTGGCACTGACGGGCAACAGAATGGACGGGGCGGATTGTATCTATGCCGGTTTTGCGGATTGTCTGGTGAAATCCGATGGTTTGGCGGCGCTGAAAAGCGATATTTTTGAGACCGGCAATGTCGCGGTTCTGGAGCAGCACGTCACAAAGGCGGGCGAGTCCCGACTGGCGCAGAGTCAGGACGAAATTGACGCCTTTTTTACCGCGAAAACACTGGGCGAAGTTTTTCAAATGCTTGCCGGGCGGGACGATGACTGGGCACGCTCTGCACTGAAAAAAATGAACGCTGGCGCGCCGGTGTCGATGTTATTGACGTTTGATCTGATCCGGCAGGCGCGTGAAATGACCAAAGTCGAGCAGGCGCTAATTGCAGAATTCAGGTTGGTTACGCGCTGTTCTGAATTGGGGGAATTTCTGGAAGGTGTTCGCGCGGCGATCATCGACAAGGATCGCAGCCCAAAGTGGAAATATCCGACAATCAGTGATGTGCCCGGCAGCTTATTAGCCAAAATGAAATCGCCCGCCGAGCCGCGCGATCTGGAATTTTAATACACCTTGGAATGAGAGGAATATGAAATGAAAATTGGATTTATCGGACTGGGCAACATGGGTGCCCCGATGGCCACCAATCTGGCGAACGCCGGGCACGAAGTGATCGGGTTCGATGTTGCCGGGACCACGGCAGACAACGTTGCAGTTGCCAGTTCTCTTGAACAAGCCGTCGGCAGCGCCGAAGCAATCATCACCATGTTGCCGAATGGCGCGATCCTGCGCGCAGTGGCGGCTGACGTCATTGCAGCTGCCCCCAAGGGTGCTTTGTTTGCAGATTGCTCAACCGTTGACGTGGCAAGTGCCCGCGCCGTGGCTACCGACGCAGAAGCGGCGGGCTTGCTGGCGGTGGACGCGCCCGTCTCGGGCGGTGTCGGTGGCGCAAGCGGTGGCACGCTGACATTCATGGCGGGCGGTTCGGCTGATGCCTACGCGAAAGCAGAACCACTGTTCGAAATTATGGGCCAAAAGTCCGTTCATTGCGGTGACAGCGGGGCGGGTCAGGCGGCTAAAATCTGCAACAACATGATCCTTGGCGCGACGATGATCGCGACCTGTGAGTCCTTTGCCCTTGCCGACAAACTGGGCCTGTCGCGCGAAAAGATGTTTGATGTGGTGTCCACGTCTTCTGGCTACAGTTGGTCGATGAATGCCTATTGCCCCGCACCGGGAATTGGCCCGCAATCGCCTGCCGACAACGATTATCAGCCGGGGTTTTCGTCTGATCTGATGCTCAAAGACCTGAACCTAAGCCAGCAAGCGGCCGAGGATGTGGATGCCGCGACGCCGATGGGGGCGCTGGCGCTGAAGCTTTACGATCAGTTCGTGAAGGATGGTGGAACCGGGCAGGATTTCTCGGCAATGCTGCCATACCTTGGCAAGCAAGGGCATGATGGCTGACTGCCAGTCTGAGCCTAAAAACAAATACTAAGGATAGCTGTTGTGACGAACCCGCTTTTTGAAGCCCTTTTTGCCGTTCACGAAGGGAAATCAACCGATTTCCTGTTGCTGGCGGATGGGCAATTAATTACCCACGCCGCGTTTTTGAGAATGGCAGCGCGCTTTGCAAATGCGCTGGTCGCGTGTGGGTTGAAACCGGGTGATCGCCTAGCTATTCAAATCGAAAAGTCGCCCGAAGCGCTGGCCGTTTATGCGGCCTGCGTGCAGGCGGGGGTGGTTTTTTTGCCGCTTAACACTGCTTACACCGCCAGCGAAATCCAGTATTTCGTGGAAAACAGTGGTGCTCGCCTATTCCTGTGTGATCCAGCCACGCAGCCCGCGCTTGAACCTGTGTTGCGTGACACGGACGCGCGGATTGAAACGCTGGACGGGGCAGGGCAGGGCAGTTTTGCGGACATCGCTGCCAGCTTGTCGACAACCTTTGAAACGGTCGCGCGCGACATCGATGATCTTGCGGCATTCCTATATACATCCGGGACCACCGGGCGCTCAAAAGGCGCAATGCTGACACAGGGGAACCTGCTGTCAAATGCCGAGACACTGGTTAGCGAATGGCGTTTTACAGCCGATGATTGCCTGTTGCACGCTTTGCCGATTTTCCACGCACACGGATTGTTTGTGGCGATCAATGTCAGCCTTTTGGCAGGTAATTCGATGATCCTTTTGCCAAAGTTCGATAGCGAGGCGGTGATTGCGCAATTGCCCCGAGCAACTTCGATGATGGGGGTGCCGACGTTTTATACCCGCCTATTGGCCGACGCCCGGTTTGATCGCGCTCTGACCACCCATATGCGGCTGTTCATTTCCGGCAGCGCCCCTCTGCTTGCCGAAACTCATGAGCGGTTCGAGGAACGCACTGGCCACCGGATATTGGAACGCTACGGCATGACCGAAACCAACATGCTGATCTCGAACCCCTATGACGGGGAGCGGCGCGCCGGGACGGTCGGATTTGCGCTGCCCGGTGTCGAGGTAAAGATCACCGATGCCGAAACTGGCGCCAGCCTGCCTGTGGGTGAGATTGGCCAGATTGAAGTCCGCGGCCCGAATGTATTTATCGGCTATTGGCAGATGCCGGAAAAAACCCGCGAAGAACTGCGCGCCGACGGGTTCTTTATTACCGGCGATCTGGGGATGATCAGCGACGATGGCTATGTGCAGATTATCGGGCGCAACAAAGACCTGATCATTACCGGTGGCTACAATGTCTACCCCAAAGAAGTTGAACTGGTTCTGGATGATCAGCCGGGCGTACTAGAAAGCGCTGTTGTCGGCGTGCCGCATCCGGATTTTGGCGAAACGGTTGTTGGTGTGCTGGTGCAGGATCCGCAAACGAGCCTTGATCTGGCGGTGGTGCAGGGTGCAGTTGAGGCGTCCCTTGCCGGTTTCAAACGCCCGCGCAAATTAACCGTCGTCGACGCCCTGCCGCGTAACACAATGGGCAAAGTGCAGAAAAATCTGCTGCGCGACGAATATTCTGACCTGTTTACTTAAGGCGAGTTGGCGGCTTCAAAGGCTTTCCTGAAGCGCCGCAATCTGATCGTTAGACATCCGTAGGCCAAGTTTGGTGCGCCGCCAAAGGATGTCGTCAGCACTGGTCGCCCATTCCTGTTCCACCAGCCACGTCACTTCGCGCTGAAAAAGGGTTGCGCCAAAGTCTTGCCCAAGATCGGCCAGCGTATCGGCGCCATCATAAACTACACGGGCCAAGGTTCCGTATAGGCGGACCATTCGGGTGCCCCAATCCAAAGTTAAGAACGGGTATTCGCCCATCAGGTCCGAAACCAGAGCATCAAAGCCATCAACCGGAAAATCCCCGCCGGGTAAATGCGCCTCTGCCGTCCAATTACCCGCCATGCCCTGGTAATAGGGTTTCAGGTCTGCAAGTGCTTCTTCCGCCAGCTTTCGATAGGTTGTGATCTTGCCGCCAAACACGTTCAACAATGGCGCCTGACCGTCCGCGTCGATCACTGTCAAAACGTAATCTCTTGTTGCAGACGTGGCACTGGAAGCCCCGTCGTCATACAATGGTCGCACGCCGGAATACGTCCAGACGACATCATCATCCGTCAATTGCTGCTGGAAATAGTCGTTGGCAGCGTCCAACAGGTAACGCTGTTCTTGCGGCGTGCAATGGACCTCGCCCATATCGCCGTCGTGATCCTGATCCGTGGTTCCGATCAGGGTGAAATCTTGTTCATAGGGAATGGCGAAAATGATCCGCCCATCCGATAGCTGAAAGAAATACGGCTGATCGTGATCGAACAGTTTGCGCGTGACAATGTGACTGCCCCGCACAAGGCGAATTCCTGTCGAGGTGTTTTGGCGCAGTCGCCCCTGCAAAATCTCACTTACCCAAGGGCCACCGGCGTTGACGATCCCCCTGCACATCACCGTGGTTGTTTTATCCCGCGCAGTGTCGTGAAGGGTGACGCGCCAAAGTTTGCCATCCCTCTCGGCACCAATGCAAAGCGTGCGTGTGCGAATATCCGCGCCATGATCGGCGGCGTCACGGGCGTTTAGAACGACCAGACGCGCATCATTCACCCAGCAATCGGAATATTCAAACGCCTTCTTGAACTTTGGTTTGAGCGGCTTTCCGACTTTGTCGTTGCTCATATTCAGGGTTCGAGTCGGCGGCAGGATCTTTCGCCCGCCTAGATAATCGTAAACAAACAGGCCCGCGCGCACCAGCCAGGCCGGGCGTCGCCCACCCAGGAATGGCATCGTGAACCGTAGGATTTTGCCCAAAGTCGACGCATCCGCCGGATAGACCAGTTCGGGGTCGTATGGCAGTACGAAGCGCATCGGCCAGGAAATATGGGGCATCGCCTTTAACAGGACTTCGCGTTCGCGCAGGGCTTTGCGCACCAGACCGAATTCGAAGTACTCAAGGTATCGCAAGCCGCCGTGAAAAAGTTTGGTCGACGCCGAAGACGTGGCCTGCGCCAGATCATCCTTTTCACATAGAAGAACCGACAGGCCCCTGCCGGCGGCATCGCGGGCAATGCCGCAACCGTTAATTCCGCCGCCGATGACGACAAGGTCAAAAACAACGCCGCCTTTTGTGGGGGTTACGGTGGTATTCATGGCCTATCCGCCAGCAGAATTTTCGTATCTTCCAGACCAGCCGCCGCAACGAAACTATCGGGTGGCTTAACGTCCGTTACGAAATAGTCGAGATCCCCAACATGACATATCCGCACTGGCGCTGATTTCTCAAACTTCGTGGAATCGCAAACCAGTATTTTGGTGCGGGCATTTTTCAGGATTGCTCTGGCAACAGAAACTTCGCGGGTGTCAAAATCCAGGATTGCCCCATCGCTATCAAGGGCGGACGCACCGATCACCGCGTAATCCACCTTGTAACGGGAAATGAATTCAACGGCGTCCGCGCCAACAATCGCCCCGTCGCTTTGGCGCACGGATCCGCCCACAAGGATTAGCTCTTTCATTTTTGACCCCATAAATGCGGTGATGATGTTCACATTGTTTGAAAGCACTACTAGGTCGCTGTGTTCACTTAAGGCATAGGCGACCTGTTCGGTGGTTGTGCCGATGTTTAGCGTGATTGAGCAATCAGATGGTATCAGCGACGCAGCGCAGATACCCAAACGCTCTTTGACGTCGATTTGTATCCGGCGGCGATCCTCATAGCCTACATTGGAAACCGACAACAATCGTTTTGCGCCACCATGAGTTCTGGCCGCCAACCCGCGATCGCAGAGTTGCGCGAGGTCGCGGCGTATGGTCTGAGTCGTTACCGAAAACGAATCTGCGAGCCCATCAACTTCGACGCGGCCATCGGATCTGATCTCAGCCAAAATGTTCATTTGCCGGTCGGTTAGTTCCATTCTGGACGTTTTTCCTTCATTTTACGGGCATTGTGCTTAAATTGAAAACGATTTCGACCTAGAAGCGACAAGATATATTCTATTGACTTGCGAAAATGTTCAAGTGAAAATTGACGCACAGAATTTCTGTGGAAAAAACTTAGGGAGGAGTTGAGATGCGCAAGTATCTTTTGTCCGCAACCGCGGCATTCGCCGTCGTTGCGTCAGCACCAATGGCGATCGCTGACATGGACGCCGCAAATAAATGGATTGATCAGGAGTTTCAGCCATCCACGCTCAGCAAAGATGAGCAGATTGCAGAGATGGAATGGTTCATCAGCGCCGCAAAGCCATATGCCGGAATGGAGATTAACGTGTTGTCGGAAGGTATTCCGACGCATAGCTATGAATCTGACGTTCTGACCAAGGCATTTCAGGAAATCACCGGTATTAAGGTCAATCACCAAATCCTTGGTGAGGGTGAAGTGGTTCAGGCTGTGCAAACGCAAATGCAGACGCAGCGAAACCTTTATGACGCCTATGTTAACGATTCCGATTTGATCGGCACCCACTCGCGCCTGCAACTAGCCTATAACCTGACCGACTTTATGGCAGGCGAAGCTGCTGACGTGACCAGCCCGACGCTGGACCTGGGTGATTTCATGGGCATTCAGTTCACAACCGGCCCGGATGGCGACCTTTATCAGTTGCCCGACCAGCAGTTTGCTAACCTTTACTGGTTCCGCAAAGACTGGTTCGACCGTGCAGACCTGAAAGAACAGTTTAAAGCTAAATACGGCTATGAGTTGGGTGTTCCGGTTAACTGGTCCGCCTATGAGGATATCGCCGAGTTCTTTTCCAAAGATGTGAAGGAAATCGACGGAACCGCAATTTACGGCCACATGGATTATGGCAAGCGCGCACCCGATCTGGGCTGGCGGATGACCGATGCGTGGCTGTCGATGGCAGGTGCTGGTTCCAAGGGTGAACCAAACGGCGTTCCAATCGACGAATGGGGCATCCGTATGGAAGCGGGCAGTTGTAACCCGGTCGGCGCAAGCGTCAGCCGCGGTGGTGCTGCCAACGGACCTGCGGCCGTCTATGCGATCCGCAAATGGGACGAATGGCTGCGTGCCTATGCACCTCCTGGTGCTGCCAGCTATGACTTCTATCAGTCACTTCCAGCACTCAGCCAAGGCAACGTTGCCCAGCAGATCTTTTGGTACACTGCTTTTACCGCTGATATGGTCAAGCCAAAATCCGACGGTAACAACACAGTTGATGATGCGGGCACTCCTTTGTGGCGCATGGCACCGTCGCCTCATGGCCCATACTGGGAAGAAGGCCAAAAGGTTGGCTATCAGGACGTTGGTTCCTGGACGATCCTGAAGTCGACACCGATTGATCGCGCCAAAGCGGCTTGGCTTTATGCACAGTTTGTCACTTCCAAGACGGTGGACGTGCGCAAAAGCCACGTGGGTCTAACCTTCACTCGCGACAGCACTGTTCGCCATGCGTCATTCACTGATCGTGCCCCAAATCTTGGTGGATTGGTGGAGTTTTATCGCTCTCCTGACCGTGTTGCGTGGTCACCTACAGGTATTAACGTGCCCGATTATCCAAAGCTGGCCCAAATCTGGTGGCAGCAAATCGGTGACGTGAACTCTGGTGCGTTTACCCCGCAAGAGGCGATGGACCGTTTGGCAAGTGAAATGGACATCACGATGGCCCGGATGCAAGTCGCAGACGAAGCTGCGAATGTTTACGGTGGTTGTGGTCCGCGTCTGAACGAAGAAAAAGATCCTTCGGAATGGCTGGGTAAGGGCGGCGCGAAAGCAAAACTCTCTAACGAAAAGCCACAGGGCGTCACTGTCAATTATGACGATCTTGTTGCTCGTTGGGCTAAGAACTGATCCTTATTTGATCAAAGAAAACAGTCGGGGCCTTTGGGCCCCGATCGGCCACCACAAGACAACAGGTCCGAACGGCGAACGACATGCTAAACGGAACAAGCCGGAATTCGGGGAATGAAATGGCGCTGGAATTAAGACAGGTTTCCAAAAAAGTTGGCGCGGAAACGCATATATTTGAGACATCGCTAAAGCTGGAGCCGGGGGGCTTCAATATTCTTCTGGGCGCAACGAACGCCGGGAAAAGCACGCTTATCAAGATGATGGCAGGGTTGGAAAAACCCACGTCCGGCGAAGTTTGGATGGATGGCGAAAATGTAACCGGCGTATCGCCACAGAAACGCAACATTTCGTTGGTGCACCAGTTTTTCATGAACTACCCGCATATGACGGTTTTCGAAAATATCGCCTCGCCGTTGCGAGTTGCTGGTGTTGCTAAATCGGAAATCGCTGGACGGGTGGAAGAAGCCGCTAACATCCTGCAACTGGGACCAATGCTAAAACGCATGCCCGAGGAACTGTCCGGCGGGCAGCAACAACGATGCGCGCTGGCGCGTGCGATTGTTAAAGAAAGCAAAGCTGTATTTCTGGACGAACCGCTGGCTAATCTTGATTATAAATTGCGCGAAGAACTGCGTGATCAATTGCCGGATCTTTTTGCCGGGCGCGGCGCGATTGTGGTTTATGCAACCTCGGAACCGGGCGAGGCCTTGTTACTTGGTGGGCATACCGGGCTGATGCATCAGGGCCGTGTTGTGCAATTCGGAGCGACCAAAGACGTCTACCGGAACCCATGTCTGAAAACAGCCTCCGCAGTGTTTTCCGATCCGCCAATCAACACCACACAAGTTATAAAATCGGGCACCGATATTCGCCTGAACGATCAGGTTTCCTGGGCTGCGACCGGAAGCGCAACCGAACTGGCCGATGGCGAATATTCCATGTCCGTTCGCCCGCATTTTGTAACGCCCATGGCGATGCCCGGCGCGGATGTCGCGATTGAAGGGGTTGTTGAGATCACAGAACTTAGCGGGTCAGAGAGCGTCGCACATTTCCGCGTCGACGACGAAATATGGCTGGCCGTTTCTGCGGGTGTTCATCCTTATGATATCGGCCAGCATCATGTGTTCCATCTGGACCCGCGAGAGTGCTTTTATTTCGACGCGTCTGGAAAACTGGCGGCGAAGGGGGCGCTGTAATGGCAAAAGTCACGCTAAAGAACCTGCGCCACAGCTATTATCCAAATCCGAAAAAACCGGAAGATTACGCGCTTAAAGAGATTGATCTGGAATGGCAGGATGGGGGCGCCTATGCGCTGCTTGGTCCGTCGGGCTGCGGCAAGTCCACGTTGCTTAACATCATATCCGGCCTGTTGCAGCCAAGCGAGGGGCAGATCCTGTTTGACGACACTGATGTCACTGAAACTGAACCGAACGCACGCAATATTGCGCAGATTTTCCAGTTTCCGGTGATCTACGACACGATGACGGTCTATAATAATCTTGCGTTTCCTTTGCGCAATCGCGGGGTTGAAGAGGCCCGTGTTGATCAGCGTGTGAGAGAGATCGCAGAAATGCTGGAGCTTGATGATATGCTCGATCAGCGCGCCTCTGGCCTGACGCCTGACAACAAGCAAAAGATTTCGATGGGCCGTGGATTGGTGCGTGACGATGTGAACGTCATCATGTTTGATGAGCCGCTGACCGTGATTGATCCGGCGTTGAAATGGAAGCTGCGCTCAAAGCTGAAAGAGCTACACCAAAAGGTTAACGTCACGATGATCTATGTGACTCACGATCAGACCGAGGCACTGACGTTTGCCGATCAAGTTGTCGTCATGCAAGACGGTGAGATCGTGCAGATCGGCACGCCGGTGGAATTATTCGAGCGTCCGGCGCATACGTTTGTCGGCCATTTTATCGGCTCGCCGGGCATGAATGTTCTGCCCTGCGAGGTCCGGGACGGCGCGGCCTATTTTGACGGTCAGAAAATTGCGCTTGAAGGTGCTATTGGCGATGTAGCAGGTGCCAAAACCGAGATTGGGGTGCGACCGGAATTTGTTTCGATTGCGAGCACCGGGTTAAAAGCAACCGTTCGCAAAGCGACCAATATCGGGCGCCACACCGTGGTCGAGGCACGTGTCGGTGACATCAAAGTCAACGCGGTCAGCGACAAGGACAATTTTGAGCCGGGGCAGGAAATTCACCTTAAGTTTGATCCGGCCAAAACCCGCGTTTACGCGGATGGATGGATCGCAACAGATCGGGCCGTGCCATGAAAACGCAAAACCAAAAAGGCTGGCTTTTTGTTCTTCCAGTTTTGATTCTGGTGGCCTTTAACGCCCTGATCCCGCTGATGACTGTTGTCAATTACTCGGTTCAGGAAACCTTTGGGAATAACCTGTTTTTCTGGCAAGGGTTGGATTGGTTTGAACAGGTCTTACGCTCGGAAAGGTTCCACGGTGCGCTTGGCAGGCAGGCAATGTTTACCGGTATAATTCTGGCGGTTGAAATTCCGCTTGGTGTGGCCATTGCGCTGGCTATGCCGCGCAGCGGGCCTTGGGTTTCGGTCTGTCTGGTGCTGATGGCGCTGCCGCTGTTGATACCGTGGAACGTTGTCGGTGCGATGTGGAACATCTTCACGCTGCCCGATATTGGTCTGGCGGGCTATACGCTAAATACGGTTCTGGGCATCGATTATGATATGACGCAAAGCCCCTTTGCCGCCTGGGCGACAATCATCACGATGGACGTGTGGCACTGGACGTCGCTGGTGGTTTTGCTGGCCTACGCAGGCATCATTTCAATTCCCGACGCCTACTATCAGGCGGCGAAAATCGACGGCGCATCGTCCTGGGCGGTGTTCCGGCATATCCAGTTGCCCAAGATGAAACGGGTGCTGACAATTGCGGTGCTGCTGCGCTTTATGGACAGCTTTAACATTTACACAGAGCCGTTCGTGCTGACCGGTGGCGGGCCGGGTAATTCCACAACTCTGCTGTCAATCGATCTGGTGAAAACGGCGCTTGGCCAGTTTGACCTTGGCCCTGCTGCGGCGATGTCGCTGATTTATTTTGCTGTGACGCTGCTGGTGTCCTGGCTGTTCTACACGATCATGATGAGGGATGAAGAATGAAGCTGCGCGCGCTGGTCCCTATAATTTATATCTTGTTTCTGATGCTGCCGATCTATTGGCTGGTGGCGATGAGCCTGAAAACCACGAACGAAATCCTTGGCGGGTTTTCACTGTTCCCGCAGAAATGGACCCTTGAAAGCTATCGAACAATATTCACCGACCCAAGCTGGTACTGGGGCTATATCAATTCGATCGCCTATGTGTCGCTGAACACGGTGATCTCGCTGGCTGCCGCTTTGCCGGCGGCATACGCATTTTCCAGATATACCTTTCTTGGTGACAAGCACTTGTTCTTTTGGTTGCTGACCAACCGAATGGCCCCGGCGGCAGTCTTTGCCTTACCGTTTTTTCAGCTCTATTCGTCGGTCGGGATATTTGACACCTATCTGGCCGTGGCCTTGGCCCATTGCCTGTTCAACATTCCCCTTGCCGTCTGGATCCTTGAAGGTTTCATGTCCGGTGTTCCCAAAGAACTGGATGAGACGGCCTATGTGGACGGCTATTCGTTCCCTGCTTTTTTCATCAAAATTTTCGTACCGACGATCAAAGCAGGCATCGGTGTTGCGGCCTTCTTTTGTTTCATGTTTTCGTGGGTCGAACTGCTGCTTGCCAAAACCCTGACGGCGGTTGCCGCCAAGCCGATTGCGGCAGTCATGACCAAGACGTCCTCTAGCGCCGGATTTGAACTGGGCCTGCTGGCCGCCGCCGGTGTGCTGACGATCATCCCCGGTGCAATCGTGATTTATTTCGTGCGAAACTACATAGCAAAGGGCTTTGCCCTTGGGAGAGTGTGATGCTGAGCTGGATGGCATGGACCTGGCCCACAGCCTTTGTCTTTATCGGAATTTTTAGTGCCATCGCGCTGATGGCGGTGCTCGAGGTGCGCAACCCCGGTGGTAACGAGCGGGATGGAATTTTGGGCCTGACAACCACGCGTGGCGATCGGCTGTTCATAACGCTTCTTGGATCGGCCTATATTTTTCTGGCTTGGCTGGGTATCTTTGGGACGCCGCTATGGGTGCCCCTTGGAATCGCGATCCTTTGGGGCGGGTTCTGTTTTTGGAAAGTCTGAATGACCGGTAAATATATTCTGGCGATTGATCAGGGCACGACCTCCAGTCGGGCGATCCTGTTTGATAAGAACCTGTCACCGGTTTCCACCGGGCAGCAGGAGTTTCAGCAACATTTTCCGGCGTCCGGCTGGGTCGAACATGACCCGGAAGACATTTGGGCCTCGACCGCAGCAGTTTGCCACGAAGCGATCAAAAAGGCCGATGCAAATGCGGCCGAGATTGTCGCCATCGGCATCACCAATCAACGTGAAACTGTGGTGGTTTGGGACCGGGCAACAGGCAAGCCAGTTCACAATGCCATTGTCTGGCAGGATCGGCGCACGGCGGATTTATGTGCGCGCCTGAAAGATGCCGGTCATGAGGGAATGGTCACAGAAAAAACTGGTCTGCTGCTGGATCCATATTTTTCGGGAACAAAGCTTGCCTGGATATTGGACAATGTGGACGGGGCACGCGCCAAGGCGGACGCGGGTGAACTGCTGTTTGGCACCATCGACAGTTTTCTGATCTGGCGGCTGACCGACGGCGCGTCGCATGTGACGGATGCGACCAATGCGGCCAGAACGCTGCTCTACAATATCCGCGACGGGGTCTGGGATGATGAACTGCTGGCGCTTTTGAACATACCCAAAGCGATGCTGCCCAAGGTGCTCGATTGCGCAGCGGATTTTGGCAAGACATCGACCGATTTGTTTGGCCGCGAGATTCCGATTTTAGGCGTGGCAGGTGACCAACAGGCTGCCACTGTAGGGCAGGCGTGTTTCAAGCCCGGCATGTTGAAATCCACTTATGGCACCGGGTGCTTTGCGCTGCTCAACACCGGTGAGCGGCTGGTAAAAAGCAAGAACCGCCTGCTGGGCACAATCGCCTACCAGTTGGACGGCAAACCGACCTATGCACTGGAAGGCTCGATCTTCGTGGCCGGCGCGGTGGTGCAATGGTTGCGCGACGGGCTGCAAATCATAGGCCGGGCATCCGAGACACAGGCGCTTGCGCAGGATTCAAACCCGTCCGAAAACGTTATCATTGTCCCGGCTTTTACCGGGTTGGGTGCGCCCTATTGGAATGCGGATTGTCGGGGCGCTGTCTTTGGTCTGACAAGAAATTCCGGGCGGGCCGAAATGGCGGCCGCGGCCCTTGAAAGTGTGGGGTTCCAAACCCGTGACCTGCTCGAGGCTATGTATGCCGATTGGGAGGTTTTGGGCGACGCACCCGTTTTACGGGTCGACGGCGGGATGAGCGGCAGCGACTGGACGATGCAATTCCTTGCCGACATTATCGGCGGCCCGGTGGACCGGCCCAAGGTGCTGGAAACCACCGCATTGGGGGCCGGATGGCTGGCTGGAATGCAGGCCGGGTTTTATCCGGGTCAGGAAGAATTTTCAAAAAGCTGGGCGCTTGATCGCCGGTTTGAACCCGCACTGGATGCAGCCACGCGGGACAAAAAATACGATGCTTGGAAACGAGCGGTGGCGGCCACAATAATGGCGTGAAGCCCCCGGGGGGACGATGGAAAAGAAAACCAGCAACAAGGCGTGGTTTCTGGTCATACCGGCACTGATCATGGTGCTGATTGCTGCTGCTCTGCCGATGGCTGCGGTTGTGAATTACTCAGTGCAAGACGTGTTCGCTGGCGATCGGTTCGTTTGGGTCGGCACCCGGTGGTTTCAGGAAGTTTTGCGATCGCCGGATTTTCAGGCCTCGCTTTTCCGCAGCCTCGCGTTCTCGGCAATTGTGCTGTGCATCGAGGTTCCCTTGGGCCTTTTTGTAGCCACCCGCATGCCCGACAAAGGAATGATGTCCAACATCTACATCGTTCTGATGGCCATTCCGCTGCTAACCCCGTGGCTGGTCGTCGGCTTCGTGTGGAAAGTGCTGGTCGATGTGGACGCAGGGCTGCTGGGCGCGACATTTGCCGGGCTTGGTTTGAATTACGATCTGGACAATGTGTTTGTTGCTTGGGCGACGATCGTGCTTATGGACGTCTGGCATTGGACCAGCCTGATCGCGCTGTTGTGCTATGCGGGGCTGCAATCCATTCCCTTTGCCTATTATCAGGCCGCCGAAGTTGACGGTGCCAGCGGTTGGGCGGTGTTTCGTTATATCCAGATCCCGAAGATCAAACACGTCCTGCTGATCGCCGTATTGCTGCGTTTCATGGACAGTTTCATGATCTACACCGAGCCTTTTTTGCTTACCCGTGGTGGCCCGGCAAAATCGACGACGTTCCTGTCGCTCGACCTTGTTCAGACGGCCTCGATCCAGTTTGATCTGGGTGAAGCCGGGGCGATGTCGATCATCTATTTCCTGATCATCCTGTTGGTTTGCTGGTCGCTGTTCAACATTATGATGCGGCGGAATGGGTAAGGATATGCGCAATATAGCCATCCCCGGAAAACACCGCGCCTCGCTTGTGCCGGTATTTTACATCATTTTCCTGATGATCCCGATCTATTGGCTGATCAATATGAGCTTTAAGTCTCAGCAGGAAATTTTAGGCACGATGTCCTTGCTTCCTGATGCGCCGACACTGGGCAACTACATGGTCATATTCTCTGACCCCAGTTGGTATCTGAGCTATCTGAATGCGGCCATTTATGTGCTGCTGAATGTGGTTATCTCGGTCACGGTGGCGATCCCGGCGGCGTTTGCATTTTCGCGTTATCATTTTGTTGGCGACCGGCACATGTTCTTTTGGTTTCTGGCAAGCCGAATGACTCCCCCGGCGGTGCTGTTGGTGCCGTTCGTGCAGGTATTTTCATCGCTCAACCTGATTGATACCTATATCGCCGTGGCCGTGGCGCATTGCCTTTTCAACGTGCCTATTTCGGTCTGGATACTGGAAGGTTTCATATCGTCGGTCCCGCGCGAAATGGACGAGATTGCGCAGGTCGACGGCTATTCCCGCCCGGCGTATTTCCTGAAAATACTGCTACCGCAGATCGCGCCCGGAATTGGTGTCACAGCGTTTTTCTGCTTCATGTTCTCGTGGATAGAACTGTTGCTGGCAAACGGGCTGACAACGGTTAACGCCAAACCCATCGGTGCCGTGATGGGGCGGGCAGGCAGCGTTTTGGGTGGCGGGCATATCGGCTTGTTGTCAGCGGCCAGTGTTCTGACATTGATCCCCGGCATCGCGATGATAATTTTGGTGCGTCGCCATATTGCGCGCGGTCTGTCGCTGGGTCAGGTGAAATGACCGGGCAAGGTCACCACATTCCCCAAACAATAAAAACAACCGCCGCGATCAGCATCGTCAGCGTCCACAACAATCCGTTCCATTGAAAGACCAGTTTGGCCGGGGCGACATCGAATATTCTGGAAACCATAATGGCTGTGGTCGAAAAAGGTGTTAACTGCGAGGCCAGTGCCCAGGCGGTGAGGATCACAAGGATCAAGGCAATAGGCTCTAATCCAAATGCCAGCGGGTTGCCCGCAACGGCAAGCGCGATCGTTGTGGACAGCACAGAATTGACGCCCACCATCGCCATCCCGATCATTCCAAAGAATACAACGGCTGCAAAAAACGCCGGCGCAATGGAATTGGCAATGATGTAATTTGCCAATATTTCCACAGGCAGAATTTCCAACAGGATTGGCCCCATGAAGGCCGCCGATACGATGACGCTGGTTTCAGATACCTGCTGTGGCAACCGAAAACAGATCATGTTGCGCGCCGGATCTTGCACAAACTTTTTCAAGTTGAACCGGCACATCAGCAAAAGCCAAATGATCGACGTGGCCGGAATGATCAAGATCACCGAAATAGCCACGCTGATATCCAGCAAGTTAGAAAAGAACACGATGGACCCAAAGATCATAACCAGCGTTCCTGCGAGCATCGACACGCTTTCGGTCGGAAACCGGGTTCGGGCAGCATAATCGGGTTCTATAACTTTCCCTGATCTGGTCGCCATCCAGACTTCGATGGAGATTACTAAAAAGCTAAGTAACAAAAGCAGCACCGACATCCCTGCGCCGTAAAGCATAACTGTCGAAAGCTCTACGTCGGGGTAGAATGTCGCTAGAAATACCGGCGGAAGCGCAAGCGGGGACCAAACTGATGACGGTGGAAACCCCCGTAACGCTGCCAGTGGCAGTTGCCTTTTTTCAAGCGAGTCGGATTTTATATTTGTTTGCCCGGTCGCTTCGCTTGCTTTGGCAATTGACCCAATCATTACAAGCGCACCGATATTCATCATCAACGCCATCACATTGGTTCCGATGACCAATAGGAACGAGCGTCGGCGAACCGGTTGATTGATCAGAAAGTGCCCAATGTTGTGCAGCATTTTTGAACGCAGCGCGGCTTCTTGCAACGTGAACAGCGCCGTCAGAAATGCCTGAAAAAACAAGGCGCGCTTTATCCCGTCCCAGATTGTTGGCAGAGGTGCATCAAGTAGAAAAACTGCCAGAATACCGCAAAATGCGGCAATCAAGATAAAGACCCGCGCCGTCTTGTTTCCCTTGATTAGCGTGTAGATGACGATCGTTAGAAGAATGCCGACACTTGGCAGTTGAACCCATTCAAGCCCGAACCAGCCGCTTAAACCTTGAAAGGTCATCAGTGTTAACAAAAGCACGCCGACCACAACATTTCCTTTGGGCCTGGTTTGCTGTTGGGGTGCGCTCAACGCGACTTGCGCGGAATTTGGGCTGGGGTCGGGCGCCTGCACTACTTATTTGATCCTTCGGGTGACCGTCACCGTTCAACCGCATAAAATTGCGCTCAGGTGTTGATGGTATTGTCGCAATATAGGAGATTTTTTGCAAGGTGCCGCTTGCAAAGTTGTCGCTGCCTTAGCCGAGAATTTTTCGGGTCTTGATTTGCAGTTCCGAATCTCAAAACTAAATCAGGCTGCAAAAAGCTGAGTTTATTTTGGGTAAGCTATGTGCAATCGCCCGTCATTTTATTACTGTCCGGCGATTGCGGACACTTTTCGCCCGCAGCTAGAAAAATGTTTCCCACTGCGTTGGAACCGAAATGAATAACCACTGATGCGTTCACGTTTTCAAGATTTGTCTGCGGTGTTCGCCATCCGCCCTTTCGCGATTTATCAGGCCGGTCATATTACCATGACGATTGGCCTGTGGATGCAGCGGATCGCCATCGGCTGGGTTGTCTGGACGCTGACTGGGTCCGAAGCATGGCTGGGTGCCATTGCATTTGCCGAACTTTTCCCTTCGATTTTCACCGGCATTTTGGGCGGAAGGCTTGCGGATCGAATTTCGACGACGCGGGTGATGTACTGGGGTCAGATCGCCAACGCATTTGTGTCGATACTACTCGCGGTTCTGCACTATTCCGGCGCGTTGACGCCGGGGGCGATCGTCGGGGCGATGGTGTTCTTTGGTGCGATTAACGGGTTCCTGTTGCCGGCACGACTATCAATGGCCTCTTTTTTGGCGCCGCCGCATTTGCTCCCCTCTGCACTGGCGGTGAACTCGACAGGGTTCAATCTGTCGCGGCTGATTGGCCCGGCGATTTCTGCGGGTCTGTTGTTGGTATCCTCCGCAACCATTGTGTTTGCTATCACAGCGATCTGCTTTCTGGTCTTTGCCCGTGTGCTGCATGTGATCCGGGACGTGCCACGGCAATCTCCGGCCCGTGCACCAATGCCAAAGGCTGGCACGCTAAAGGTGTTTCGCGACGTGATGGCCACACCGATTATTTTTGGCATTATCCTTTTGCAATTTGCGCAGGGACTTTTGTTGCGACCCGCGAATGAACTTTTCCCGGCCTTTTCTGAACTGGCATTCGACATGGGCGAAGTCGGCTTGGGTGCGCTGAATGCCGCCCTTGGCGGGGGTGCTATTATCGGCGCGTTGGCCTTGTCCAAGGCGCGCGCAACAATGGCCGCCTTGCGCCAGATTTTCGTGACTTCGGCGTTTTTTGCCCTTTCACTGATTGCGTTTTCTCTGACGCAGAACTTTGGGCTGGCCCTGTTTTTTCTGGTTGTTCACGGGGCTTCAATGGCGTCATCGAACATTGCGGCAATGACTTTCGTTCAAATTCGCACGCCACAGGAACGCCTCGGTCGGGTGCTTAGCCTTTATACGGCGGTTTATCGGGTTGGTCCGGCGCTTGGGGCGTTCCTGTTTGGCATCACTGCCGAAGCGACCAGTCTGGCGGTCACGGGCGTTGGTTTCGGCGTCGTGGGGCTTGGGGCAACGGTAGCGCTGGCAATCTACATCATGCGGCCGTCAGTAGACAAAGAACCAATTTAGTGACGATATAGCGATGCCCGGTCAGGGCTGGAACAGGGGCGGTAAAGTGCCTATGGGTGATCCTTGTCAAAATTTGGAAATCTTACATGTCTTCAATTGTCTTTGATCTTGACGGAACGCTGATCGATTCCGCGCCCGATTTACATGCAGCGGCGAACCGGCTGTTGCAGGCCGAGGGGCATAGCGGGCTAAGCCTTGCACAGGTGAAATCCTTTATTGGTAACGGCGTGCCTGTTTTGGTGGCCAAACTGGCCAAGGCGACCGGGTTGGATCAATCGGCTGTGTCCCTTTCGGCACTTACGGCCCGGTTCGTGACCGACTACGATGCGCATTCATCTGATCTGACCATGCTCTATCCCGGGGTTTTGGACGCCCTGTCCGTGTTGCGCGACAGGGGCGTTCGGTTGGGGATTTGCACAAACAAACCAGCGGTACCGACGCAAACTATTTTGTCGGCGTTTCAATTGGACGGGTTCTTTGAGGTTGTCATCGGTGGCGACACGTTCCCGGTTCGCAAACCTGATCCGAAACCTCTTTTGGCGGCCTTTGAGCAGCTTGGCGATGGGCCGCGTCTTTATGTGGGCGACAGTGAAGTTGATGCAAATACCGCCTTGGCCGCAGCGGTGCCTTTCGCGCTGTTCACGCAAGGATATCGAAAAACCCCGGTTGAGGATTTTGAGTGTGTGTTTCATTTTGAGGGCTTTGAAACGCTAGTGGATCAAGCCAGAACTGCCGAAATCACTTGTTAGTCGCGACGCTTAAACCGAGGCGGCCAAAAGTTCCTGAGAATAAGGATGGGTTGCCTGCATCTTGCGCAGTGCCTCGACTTCCATAATCTCAACGATTTCACCGTCTTTCATCACGGCCAGCCGTTCGCACATATGGCCGACAACTGACAGATCATGGGACACCATCAGGAATGTCAGCTTATTTTCAGTTCGCAAGTCGACCAGCAAATTCAGAATTTCTGCCTGAACTGATACGTCCAGCGCCGAGGTCGGTTCATCCAACAATAATACCTCTGGTTCGGGCGCAAGTGCGCGCGCGATTGCAACGCGCTGGCGTTGACCGCCCGACAGTTGATGCGGATAACGGAACCGGAATTTGCCGCCAAGACCAACATCGTCCAGCAGTTTGACTACCCGTGTATCAATGTCCTTGAACCCATGCAGATACAGTGTTTCACCTAATACCTGATCGACGGAATGGCGCGGATGAAGTGATGAGTAGGGGTCTTGAAACACCATTTGCACGGTCTTGTAGAACGCCTTTTCCCGTTGTCCGGCCAGTTCCGTGCCATCCAGTTTTATCGAACCGCTCCAGTCTGGCGCAAGCCCGGTGACCGCGCGCAAGATCGTAGATTTCCCCGACCCGCTTTCACCAACCAGACCAAAACTGTCACCGCGATCCACCGAAAATGTCGCGCCTTTGACAGCGTCCACCCGGTCGCGACCATGGCCGAACCAGACGTTTAGGTTTTGGATATCCAACATTGTCATATCCGCGCGCTCACGCTTGGGGTTTTGGACCATTCGGGATCACGTTTCAAAACCTCCAACCGGTCACAGGGTGCGTCCAGACGTGGCAGCGAATTCAGCAATCCGCGGGTGTAGGGGTGCTGGGCATCATGCAGCTTGTCGGCATCGCAAACCTCGACAATTCGGCCCGCATACATGATCAGAACCCGGTCACAAAAATCCGCCACAAGGTTCAGGTCGTGGCTGATGAATATCAGCCCCATGCCACGATCTGTTACCAGCTTGTCCATGATCGAAAGAACCTGCCGTTGCACAGAGACATCCAGTGCCGAGGTCGGCTCATCCGCAATCAGGATTTGCGGGTTCGGGATCAGCATCATCGCAATCATGATCCGCTGCCCCATGCCGCCCGACATCTCATGCGGGTAGGCGCGCATGACGCGCTCGGGGTCACGGATGGACACCGCATTCAGCATATCTAGGGATTTTTTATAGGCTTCGGATTTGCTTGCGGAATTGTGCATCCGGTAAGCTTCGATGATCTGGTCGCCAATAGTCATCACCGGGTTCAGCGAAAACTTGGGATCCTGCATGATCATCGAAATGCGTTGGCCGCGCACGTCGCGCATCTCGCGTTCGGATTTCTGCATCAGATCTTCGCCTTCCAGCGATATCTGATCGGCGGTCACAATTCCCGGCGGGCGGATCAGGCGCAGGATTGCGCGCCCCGTCATTGACTTGCCAGACCCACTTTCGCCCACGATGCCCAGACGTTCCTGCCCCAGTGTAAAAGACACGCCGCGCACCGCATCAAAAACGCCGTGGCGTGACGGAAATTTCACCCAAAGGTTTTCAACATCCAGCAGGGTCATTTTTCGCTATCCTTCGGGTCCAGCACATCGCGCAGCCCGTCCCCCAGCAGGTTGAACGCCAGCGATACCGTGAAAATCGCCAGCCCCGGCACGGTGGCAACCCACCAGTGATCCAGTATGAACCGCCGCCCTTCGGAAATCATTGCGCCCCATTCGGGCGAAGGTGGTTGCGCGCCAAGGCCCAAAAATCCAAGGCCAGCCGCCGCCAGAATGATCCCGGCCATATCCAGTGTGACCCGCACGATCAGCGAGGAAATGCAGAGCGGCCAGATGTGCTTGGTAATGATGCGCAGCGGACCGGCACCTTGCAGGCGGATCGCACTGATGTAGTCGGATGAGCGAATGGTCAGCGTTTCGGCGCGCGCCATCCGTGCATAGGGCGGCCATGCCGTCAGCGAAATGGCCAAAACGGCATTTTCGATACCCGCGCCCAGTGCTGCCACAAAGGCCAGCGCCAGAACCAGCCGGGGAAAGGCCAGAAAAATATCGGTGATCCGCATCAGGACCATGTCGGTGAAGCCGCCGACATAGCCTGCGACTGTCCCAACCAGCAGTCCGGTGATCGGTGCGATCAATGCGACAAGCCCGACGATATACAGCGTGATCCGAGAGCCATAGATCAGCCGGCTCATCAGATCGCGCCCAAGGCTGTCAGTTCCCAGAATATGGCCGTCGGTGCCGGGCGGTTGCAACCGGTTGGCCAACGTCTGTGCAAACGGATCAGCCGGTGCCAGCCACGGCGCTACAACCGCGACCACAACCAGCAGAACCAAAATTATTAGGCCAATCATTGCCATGGTATTGGTGCGAAACGACAACCAAGCATGATAAATCGCCGACAGTTTCGCATGACGACGCGAGGTTGGCGTTTCGGTCAGCAGCCATGCGCGCAGGGATTGGGTTTCGCTCATCTGTCAGGCCTATTTCGCACGGGGATCAAAGACCTTGTAAAGCAGGTCCGAGAATATGTTCAGCAATACAAATACCAGCCCCACGACGACCGTCCCGCCCATCACCGCGTTCATATCGGCGCTTAACAGCGAGGTTGTGATGTAGGACCCAATGCCGGGCCAAGCAAAGATGATCTCGGTCAGAACCGATCCTTCCAGCAGGCCTGCATAGCTAAGGGCGATGACGGTGATCAGCTGCACCCGGATATTGCCAAAAGCGTGCTTCCAGATCACGGCCCATTCTGACAGGCCCTTTACCCGCGCGGTGATGACATATTCCGCGCTCATCTGTTCCAGCATGAACGAGCGGGTCATCCGGCTAAGGTAGGCCAGCGAATAATACCCCAGCAGACAGGCAGGTAGGATAATGTGCGAAATCGCGTTGCGAAATATTCCCCAGTCCTGCGCAAGGGCACTATCAATCAGGATCATGCCGGTGACAGTCGGGATGATGTCTTCGTAGAAAATATCAAGCCGCCCCGGCCCGCCGATCCATCCCAATTGCCCGTAAAACACCAGCAATCCGATCATGCCCAGCCAGAACACCGGCATTGAATAGCCGATAAGGGCGACGACACGGGCGACCTGATCGATCCAAGAGCCGCGTTTGACGGCGGCAATTACGCCCAGTGGAACCCCGACAAAAACGCCGATTAGCGTGCCGAGCGTCGCCAGTTCAAGCGTGGCGGGGAACAGGCGTTTGATGTCGTCGGAAACCGGAAATCCGGTACGCAGGGACTGACCGAAATCACCCTGAACCACATCGACAACATATTTGAAAAACTGCACGATCAGCGGTTTATCAAGGCCAAGCTTGATATAGGCCGCGTCGTAAACTTCTTTGGTGGCCCGTTCGCCCACAATCGACAGAACTGGGTCAATCGGCATTACCCGGCCAATAAAGAATGTGACAAATAACAGGCCAAGCATCGTTGCCGCAATCGACAACAGGACCTTGGCAATCCCTATGATCTGTTGAAAAAAGGGCGACATCTGCCGCCCTTTTTCTGTTTGTGTGGCCATCGCCATTACTTGGTAACTTTCCAGTAACCTGCACCAGTAATCGCGCCACCCATTGAGAACCCTTCAACTTCGGACCCTAGGCCGTTCTGCTCGTTCTTTTGGAACATAACTGCGAATGGTGACACCATCTGATGTTCGCGCTGCAGGGCTTCATACATTTTGCCCCGTGTGTTGCGGTCGCCTTCTTCGACGGCTGCCAGTGTTGCGTTGGACATTTCAGGAATGTGCCAAGCATTGCGCCATGCCAAAAGACCAGTTGCGCCTGCTTCATCCGAGTTGTCCGGATTAAAGGCAAATGTACCAGCATTGGTGTTTGGATCCGGATAATCCGGGCCCCAAGCGCCAACATAGATGTCATGCTCGCGCGAGCGGTAAACACCAAGGATCTGTTTGCCGGTTCCCACTGTCATCGTCGCCGTGATGCCAGCCTGAGCAAAGGTGTTTTGCAGGCTAGTGGCGATCTCGATGCGTTCCTGCGCTTCACGCACAAACAGGCCAATTTCAAACCCGTCGCCATAGCCAGCTTCGGCTAGCAGCGCCTTGGCTTTTTCGATGTTCAATGAATATGGCTTGTCGGCAATCTCGCCCAGATAGGTGCGCGGCAAGAAGGCCTGATGCACTGTATACTGACCCTTGAGAAAGCTGTTTGCCATGCCGTCATAGTCGATTAGATATTTGATCGCCTCGACGACTTTGGGGTTGGACAATGCCTCGTTCTTTTGGTTGAGCGAGATATACATCAGACGCCCGCGAAGTTCGTTGGCGATTTTGACATCGTCCACCCCGCCAAGACCCGCAACATCATCCGGGTTCAGGTTGCGGGCAATATCGATGTCGCCTTTTTCAAGCAGCAAACGCTGTGTTGCGCTTTCCTGAATGTGGCGAACAACCACCCGTTCCATGGCAGGTGCGCCGCCATAATAATCGGGATTTGCCGTCAGCGTCAGGCTTTCGTTCGGTTTCCAGCTACCCAGAACATAAGGGCCGGAACCGGCTGTGTTCGTGCGCAGCCATTCATTACCCAGATCACCGTCGGCTTCATGCTCCATCACGGTTTTCATGTCGACGATGCCGCCAATGGTGGCAGTCATGCAATTCAGCACAAACGACGTCGCATAGCGCTTGTCGGTGGTGATCTGCAGGGTCATATCGTCGGTGGCTTTGATCGTGTCACCAACATTTTCAGCCGTAAACCCGAACTGTGTCAGGATGAACGACGGTGTTTTGTTAAGTGTCACGGCGCGGCGCAGGCTAAATTCGGCGTCCGCTGCGGTAACCGGATTGCCAGAGGCAAATTTTACACCCGGGCGCATGTGGAATGTGATGGTCTTGCCATCCTCGGACACGTCCCAGCTTTCGGCCAGATCAGGTTTGTAACCGGCACTCAGGTCGGCTGGATCGAAATTCACCAGACGGCTGTAAATATTGCGGCTGGCATCGCCACCGGCAAATTCAAAGGACTGCGCCGGGTCAAGTGTCGTGACGTCGTCAATCCGGTTGGCAATTACCAACATATTTGGCGGCGTATCTGCCACCGCGGCGAAAGATGTTAATCCGACGGCAACGCCAAATGCGGCGCTGGTCAGAAGTCTGTTAAATACATTCATTTTTAGAACCTCTCCTGTTTTAGTTACGAATAAAATTGCGAATTCTTGGGGCTATTCCCCCCAGGTTTTTTCCAGAACACGCATCCAGTTTTCGTGGCAAAGCTTGGCCATTAATGCGTCGTCATACCCGTGCTTTGCCATCGCCTGTCTCAGGTTGGGCAGGTCGGCCAGGGTTGTTACATCCTTTGGCACGATCGCCCCGTCATAGTCTGAACCAAGGCCAACCCGGTCTTCGCCCAGTTTATCAATCAGATAATCAAGATGGCGCAACATCTGGCTTAGCGGAACATCCGCCAGCATCCGCCCGTCGTCGCGCAGAAAGGCCACGGCGAAATTCAGTCCGACCATACCGTCGCTGTCGCGAATTGCGGCAAGCTGATCGTCGGTCAGGTTGCGGGCATGCGGGCAGATCGTATGTGCATTGGAATGGGTGGCGACCAGCGGTTGCGTTGAATGGCGCGCGACATCCCAGAAACCCGCACTGTTCAGATGCGACAGGTCAATCATGATGCCCAGTTCATTGCAGCGCTTTAACAGCCGCAGACCATGATCGCTTAACCCCGGTCCGGTGTCTGGATCACTGGGGTAGCGAAACGGAACGCCATGGCCAAAAATGGTTTCGCGGCTCCAGACCGGACCGATTGAACGCAACCCGGCCTGATACAGAACCTCAAGCGTGTGCAGGTCCGGGTCGATCGCCTCGGCCCCTTCAATATGAAAAATCGCGGCCATCAGGCCAGCGGCCATTGTTTCACGGATTTCGGCAACGGTGCGGCAAACCTTCAGTGCGCCACGTTTTTCCAGATCAAACAGGATCGCTGCCTGTGCCATCACCACCGGTAGCGCGTCTTCCCACTCAATCGGCTCGGGCAGGGCCAGATCGTAGGCCGGTTTGATCATCTCATCAAATTTGCTTTTCAGGCCGACGGGTGAGGGTACGTAAACGGCAAAAAAGCCGCCAGCAAACCCACCTGCTTTGGCGCGCGGCGCGTCTATCGCACCACTGGTTCCGGTAACAAAGCTTTCGGCAGCGGAAATGCCGCCTGCCTTATAGAGTTTCAACAGAACATCATTGTGCCCGTCGAAAATGACTGGAGTCTGATAGTCTGCCAATTGGGTTCCCCACCAAATGTTAAGACATTAGCTTACACGGGAATTTTTCATGGGCGAGTCAAAACATTATGAGTTATACTCATGCTAGTATGAAGATTTTGCAGAGGAAAGCTCATGGCGCCCAAATCTTGGCACAGCCTGCCTGAATATCAGGCACTTCGCGCACTTTTGCAGACTGGCACGACGACAGCGGCGGCGGACCGGCTGGGCTTGTCTCAATCCGCGATCAGCCGCTCGATTACCAGCCTAGAAGCACGCAGCGGTCGGATATTGTTTGAACGCGAGGCTGGACGTTTACGTCCAACAGAAGAAGCCGTACGCTTGAACCGTCGTCTTGACCCGCTGTTTGAGGCGCTGGACAGAATTGATGGCCCCACCGTGCCAGTTCAGGAAACGTTAAGGATCATCGCCCCACCAAGTTTCGCGCACCGGTTTCTGGTGTCTCACATCACCAGTTTCCTGCGCACCAACCCGCATTTCTTTGTGAGCCTTGAGGTGAACACGTCTGACGAAGTGATCCGCGGCATTCTGGATGATCGGTTTGATCTGGGCCTGACGGGTGTCGAGTTGCATCGCGATGGCGTCAAACTGCAACCCTACCGGATTTCAAGTGCGGTTTGCGCGATGATCTCGGACCATCCGCTCGCGAAGAAAAAGGTTATCTATCCCGATGATTTGAACGGCCAACCGTTTGTGGCATTCACCTACCGCCATGCCCGGCGAACCCAGTTGGAAAAAATCCTGAAACAGGCCCGCAGCACGCCCCGCATTGTGGCCGAGGTATCGACGTCTTTTGCTGCTGTAGATCTGGCTAAAGAAGGGCTGGGGCTTGCAGTCGTGAACCCGTTCCCGGTTTTCCATTATCGCTCGCAAGAGCTGACGTTTCTGCCTTTTGCATCGCAAATCGAATACCGCAGCTATTTTGCAATTTCAGATCAACGGCCCCTGCCAAGAGTTGCGCGGGCTTTTATGCGCCACCTGCGCCTGCATACGCCATCCGATCCGTTTACTAAAAAGGGATGACTGTATCGTTCTTAGAATAGCCCCGACGAAACTGAGCACCAGACGAACAAATTCAAGAAAGAAGGGGAAACGATTGAAAAACCAGGACGGCCTTCCAAATATATATTGATAATATTATTGTTGAGGCCGGTTTTACATGTAGTCTGCCCAGATAAAATTCTGGGAGGAATAAATGAATATTTCAAATATCCGGGCGATTGGTCTGGCTGCGATAAGTTCACTGGTCGTTGCAACATCTGCAAATGCCGAAATCTACAAAGGCGAAACAGCCGGTGCGGGTGGCTCAACCCACGTCATGTTCGTAGCGTTTGCAAATCAGGCCCGCAAAGCCGGTGTCGACATTCAGGTCAACGCTGGCCAGACGATGACCAAAGCAATGCTGAATTCCGGCCGGGGTAATCTTGATTTCTACTCTGGTGTTCCTGGCCTTGTCGCCCTGATGGCGGGCGGCAAAGCGATGTATACTAAAGTCGAAAATGCACCCGAGATGGCGGCGAACCTTCGCTCGATCGTGGGATTTAAGGCTGGTATGTATCACGTCCTGACCAAGGCCGGGTCCGGGGTGGAAAACTGGTCTGACATTGCCGGGCGCAAAGTCTATTTGGGGCCCCCTTCGGGATCTGCGTCTGTAACTTCGGCCACAATCATCAAAATTATGAGCGGCCTGGAAGTCGATAAAGATTACACTGGAATTAAGCTGTCGTGGGGTGAAGGCCTTACCGCGCTCGCGGATGACAATGTTGACGTATTGGTGCAGCCGGGTGAGGTCGGATCTGCGCAGATACAACAATTCGGCCTGTCGGGCGAATTCCGGCTGCTGTCTATTACAGATGAAAAACTACAAGACGATGAAATGAAAGGCCTGTTGGCGCGCCCGGGGCGTGGATTGGTAACTTTTCCCGGTAGTGTCTACGAGGGTCAGCTGACAGAAGGTGACGTTAATGGGTTGGGTTTCTTTCAGTTCGTTGGCACCCATGTGGGCATGTCCGAAGACGTGATTTATGCAGCAACCAAGGCGTTCTGGGAAAACCTGGATGACGTTCATGCTACGGCAAATTTCCTGAAGGATATCAGCCGTGAAACGGCTTTTGTTGCGGTTAACGCGCCTTTGCACAAAGGTGCATATCGTTATTACAAAGAGGCAGGGTTTGATGTGCCGGAAAGCCTGATTCCGCCGCAATAGACCCGTTCAGACATCAAAAAAATGCAGCGCCCGGTCGGAATGGTATCGGGCGCTTCGCGATGTTTGCCAGTTGGAACGGTTCCGTTGCCGGGCAATCCCCAAAAGGACAATTTTGAATGGCCGATGCCCTGACATCTGACTGGAAGCTGACCAAGATCTGGGCTGCCGCTTTATGGATCTGTTCATTTGTTCTTGGGGCAATCGCGGTCTATTCAACTGGCGTTGATCTGATTGACCCCAAGCTGCACAGGGCGGGCGCGTTGTTTCTGTCGTTGATTGCAGCATTGGCTGTCGCAAGACAGGCCCGCAGGCAGTCCCGGTCCAGCACCGTCAACGCAATTTGGCAGGGGTCGGATGTGATCCTGCTTGTCGCCGGTTTCTGGTCGATTTGGTCGTTTTATGTCGTGCAGGCCGAGTTAGAAGCGAACTTTTACGACGTGACCAGCGCCGATGCGATCCCGGCACTTGTCGGGGTTGCGGTTTTCGTCGAGCTTTGCCGCCGGATTTGGGGGCCTGCCTTGGCAATCGTTTCCGGCCTCGCGGTACTTTATCTGCTGTTTGGCCAAAATTTGCCGGGCCTTATGGCCCACGCTGGTTTCAGCATTCGAGAAGTCGCAGAATCCCTTTGGTACAACACCAACAAGGGCGTGTTCGGGGCGATCACCAATATCGTTATTAACACCGTTTTCGTCTATATCCTGTTTGGCGCGTTACTTGAAGGCACGGGGGCGGGTGCCACGCTTTTGAAATTTGCGTTCCTGATAACACGACGCACACGCGGCGGCCCGGCGCATGCGGCGATTGTTGCCTCTAGCCTGTTTGGCACAATGTCAGGCAGCACCGTGGCCAATATTGTCGGCACCGGAACCTTTACCATACCGATGATCAAAAAACGCGGTTTTCCCCCGGCTTTTGCCGCCGGGATTGAGGCCACCGCCTCGAGCGGCGGGCAGATCATGCCGCCGATCATGGGGGCCGCAGCACTGGTGATGGCAGACATTATCGGGATCAGCTATCTGGTGATAATTACAGCCGCTATCGTGCCGGCACTGTTTTACTATTTCTCGTTGTTCACGTCCGTCACCGTCGAAGCCCGCCGGCGTGGGATCGAGGTGCAACCGTTGGAAATCGAAGACCATATAACCCGGGTCGATCTGGTCAATTCGATCATGTTCGTTGTCCCTATTGGCGTGGTTATCAGCAGTTTGCTGATGGGGTATTCAACATCACGCGCCGGGTTTTACGCGGTCATGTCGCTGCTGATCCTGTCGATCCTGAACCCAGAGGTGCGGCGTGAACCGCTACGCGTTCTGAATTCTTTTGTTACCGGCGGGCGCTCTGGCGCCACACTTTTGATCGGCATTGCGGCGATTGGTATAATCGTGGGTTCGCTTGATTCCACTGGTCTTGGTCTGAAGCTGGCCAATGTGATTAACGATCTGCGCGGTGAAAGCCTGTTTTCGGCGCTGCTTGTGGCGATGGTCGGCGCGCTGGTGCTGGGCATGGGCATGCCAACATTGCCCGCCTATTTAATCATCGTGCTGGTGATGGGGCCGGCCTTGCAGCAACTTGGCGTGTCCACACTGACCGCGCATATGTTCGTCTTTTACTATGGCGTTGCCTCATCCCTGACGCCGCCGGTTGCAATCGCGGCCTATGCGGCGGCGCCGATCGCGGCGGCCAATCCGTTTGCCACATCGATGATGGCGTTTCGGCTGGGATTGGCACAATTCATCATCCCGTTCATTTTCGCCTTTTACCCATCCCTGCTGCTGGTCGAACAATTCGCTTTGGGGGATTTCATCTGGATCGTCCTGCGCAGCGGCCTTGCAATCTGGATGATGTCCAGTGCGCTCAGCGCGTATGACCGATCCAAGTTGACAATGGTTGAGGTTGCCTTGCGGATCGTTGGCGCGGTTTTGTTGCTGTTGATTTCCCCAATGCTACATCTTCCCGGTTTGGTTCTTTGTGGTGCATTGATCGTCTGGGATGTCCGCCGCGCCAGGAGAGTTTCGGCGACCACCCATTGATTCAGCCGAATTATTGTGCATTCCAACTTGACCTGAACGTCGGATACCTTTTCGGTTAGGGGCGAATTTTTGTTGTGTTCCGGTTCTGATCGGATGCCGCCGATTGTCATCAGTGAATAGAAAGGCCAAGCCGATGATCCTGTGTTGCGGAGAGGCCCTGATCGACATGATCCCGTCGCCAAACGAAGCTGGCGAGTCTGGTTTCACGCCGCACTCTGGTGGCGCTGTTTTCAACACAGCAATTGCGCTGGGCCGATTGGGTGCAAAAACCGGCTTTCTGTCGGGTATTTCAACTGATCTGTTTGGCGAAAAATTGCGCGGCGCATTGGTTGCTAGCAATGTCGATATTAGGTTTTTGATAACTTCTGACCGGCCAACGACACTGGCCTTTGTGCAGCTTGCAGGCGGGCAGGCGCGTTATACCTTCTATGATGAAAACACAGCCGGGCGGATGTTGGGGCCAAGCGAGATGCCGGATGTGCCCGAATATGTGACGGCGATGTATTTTGGCGGCATAAGCCTGATAAGCAAACCCTGCGCGGATTTTTATGCAGCATTGGCAGTTCGGGAAGCCAAGGACAAAGTCATCATACTTGACCCAAACATCCGCGCAAGTTTCATCAAAGATGACAGTGGATACCGGGCGCGTCTGGATAAGATGATCGCCCATACCGACATTTTGAAAGTGTCCGATGAAGACCTGAACTGGATTGTTCCAGGCGATACCAGTTTGAACGACAAGGTTTCGCAGTTGCGCGCCATGGGGCCAAAAATCGTGGTTCTGACCAAGGGTCGTGATGGTGCCGGCGCATTTTTTGGCGATGGTCAGATTGTCGAGGTTCCTGCGCAACTCGTGAAGGTCGTCGATACTGTTGGGGCAGGCGACACGTTCAACGCTGGTTTTTTGGCAAGCTTGTCTGACAGTGGGTTTTTGTCAAAAAGCACGCTGGACGGCATTCGTGACGTCGATCTAAAAAATGCTCTGCTTCACGGTTCAAAGGTCGCAGCCGTGACAGTATCCCGCTCGGGCGCAAACCCGCCTTGGGCGGATGAGGTTTTGGCGGTTTTCTAGCAACAGCCCGTCGAAAAGCTGCGGCAGCGCCAAGCGTATGCCACAGTTTGAATGTGAAAGGCCCGGTTAAAGATCAGCAAATGCCGCGACCGGAGTAATGATATGACGAATTTCCTAAATGTTGCCTGTAAACCGTTCGAGGGGCAAAAGCCCGGCACCTCGGGTTTGCGTAAGAAAACCCGCGTTTTCATGCAGGCTGATTATCTGGAAAGATTCGTTCAGGCGATTTTCAACGCAATCGGCGGCGGATCCGGCAAGACATTTGTGCTTGGTGGTGATGGGCGGTTTTTCAACGCTACGGCGATCCAGAAAATCCTAAAGATGGCGGCTGCCAATGGTGTTTCGCGGGTTTTGGTGGGGCAAGATGGCCTGCTGTCGACGCCCGCAGTTTCGCATTTGATCCGTTTGAATGAAACCGATGGTGGGTTCATCCTGTCGGCCAGCCATAACCCCGGCGGGATCGACCAGGACTTTGGTTTGAAATTCAACACGCCCAATGGTGGACCTGCGCCAGAAGGTATAACCGCGGAGATGTATGATCAGACGCTTACGATCAGCAGTTATCCGATTGCGGACGCTCCTGATATCGACCTTTCAAAAGTAGGCGAACATGCAATTGGTGACATGCAGGTCGACGTTATCGATCCGGTAAGCGCCTATTCGGATCTAATGGAAACGCTGTTTGATTTTGGCAAAATTCGCGCGCTTTTTGCGTCTGGGTTTTCACTGCGTTTTGACGCCATGCATGCGGTCACAGGGCCCTATGCCCGCGCAATTTTACAAGTTTGTCTTGGCGCACCGGAAGGCAGTGTTTTGAACGCAATTCCGTCAGAGGATTTTTGTGGCGGTCATCCCGATCCAAACCCGGTATGGGCCAAGCCGCTGGTTGACCTGATGATGTCAGGCAATGCCCCGGAATTCGGTGCGGCTTCGGATGGTGACGGGGATCGAAACATGATCGTTGGGCGCGGAATTTACGTCACGCCGTCGGACAGTCTGGCGGTTTTGGTGGCCAACGCGCATCTGGCACCGGGATACAAAGCCGGGCTTGCCGGTGTTGCCCGCTCGATGCCAACAAGCCGTGCCTGCGACCGGGTCGCTGAAAAGCTGGGGATCGAAGCCTTTGAAACGCCAACCGGATGGAAGTTTTTTGGCAATCTTCTGGACGCGGGCAGGGTGACCATTTGCGGCGAAGAAAGCGCTGGGACGGGGTCAAGCCATGTGCGCGAAAAGGACGGGCTGTGGGCGGTGCTGTTGTGGTTGAATATTATCGCTGAACGTGGCCAGTCCGTGGCTGAAATTATGACAGATCACTGGCAGGAATTCGGGCGCAACTACTATTCTCGCCACGACTATGAAGCTGTGCCGGTAGAGGCCGCAAACCAGTTGATGCGCGAACTGGAAACCAATCTGCCCGGACTAGTCGGGGAAAGTTTTTTCGGTATGCAAGTGGTTGCAAGTGAAACGTTTAGATATGTTGACCCCGTGGACCAATCGGTCAGCGAAAATCAGGGCATCATTGTTCATTTTAAAGGGCAGGGACGCGCCGTCTTACGCCTGTCAGGGACTGGGACAGAGGGTGCGACGCTTCGGATATACCTTGAGCAATATGTTGATCGCGATGCGGATCATTCGGTTGAAACCCAAGCTGCATTGCAGGCGGTGAAAAGTGCGATCCACGAAATCACCCGGATTCAGGCCCTGATTGGCCGCGATGAACCCGATGTGATGACCTAAGGAACGGCCTAGCAGAGCGGTAATAACGCCCGAACGCAGGGTGGTCGGTTTTATGGCGTTGAAAGTTAAGACACACTTGGGGTAGTAATCGTTCAATCAATTCCAAAATAGTGACGCTTCGATCCATGACAATGTTGGGAACTTTTCTGAAACCGATGCACCGTGAAGGCATCCGGTTTGTGGCTATCTTTGCGGCCATTACGGCGCTTCTTTTTCTGGTGTCAAATATACTGGGCTGGATCGGTGTTTTGCTAACTGTCTGGTGCTACTATTTTTTCCGCGACCCCAAACGAACGACGCCAACGCGCGACGGGCTGATCGTCAGCCCGGCCGATGGCATCATCTCGCTGATTGAGGCTGCTGTTCCGCCGCCCGAATTGGGAATGTCGTCAGACGCGCTAACCCGGGTCAGCGTTTTTATGAACGTCTTTAACTGCCATGTGAACCGGGCCCCGGTGGGTGGTGAAATCAGATCAATTGCTTATCGGCCAGGCAAGTTTTTCAATGCCTCGCTGGACAAAGCAAGTGCAGACAATGAACGCAACAGCCTGTGTATCGAGATGGCCGACGGGCGCCAGATTGCAGTTGTACAGATTGCCGGTCTGGTGGCCAGACGTATCGTTTGTTTCGTAACCGAAAAAACATCGCTGCAAACTGGCGAACGCTTTGGTCTTATTCGGTTTGGTTCTCGGCTGGATGTGTATCTGCCCGCCGGTGTGCATCCTTTGGTTAGCATCGGGCAAACTATGGTCGCCGGGGAAACCGTTCTGGCTGATCTGACGTCAAACGAAGCGACGCGCGACGGGCGGACTGGCTGACCATGGCCCGATCTAAAAGCAAGCCAAAGGCCGAACTGGCAATTGTCCAGTTGCTGCCAAATCTGTTGACGATTGCGGCAATTTGCGCCGGGCTAACGGCCATCCGGTTGGGATTTCACGGCGATTTTGAACGCGCCGTTCTGCTTATTCTGGTGGCTTGTGT
>JAHRVC010000132.1 GCA_019090885.1 Marinosulfonomonas sp. | reverse complement strand
TCTCCTTTAACGATACCGATCGTGCCATATAGCCCCCAACCGTTCGCGCGCCGCCGCGCCAGATACGGCTCGCCAATTTCATCCGGGTAGTATTTGAATTCGAACTGGTGATCCTCATCATTCATAAACGCGCTAAGGATTTCCTCACTAAGCGCCAGACGGGCATCGCCACTGACAACATAGACCTTCCAGGGTTGGGTATTGGTGCCACTCGGTGCGCGAGATGCGATATCCAGAATCTTTTCAATCTTCTCTTGTGGCACAGGGTCTGGCAGAAATGCCCGGATCGAGCGCCGGGACATCACAGCATCGGCAAGGGTTTGAGCTGCCGGGCGGCCTTTGGATTCTGAGTCTACTTGCAATTTATCTGCCTTCATTCGTTAACGCCTGCGCGGCGCGATCCGGCGCGCCCATGACTAAACGCCTGAATCGCACATTTTTGATCGCTGGAAAACAACCTTTTCTTTCAGCGAAGTATTTTAGATCAAACCTTACTCAAAGCGTCCAGCCCAGCTTAATGCGCCAGACGTTGGGCCTGCCAACCTTCTTTGGGCGGCATCTCAAATGGGCGGGTTGCCACAGAACCGGCAATCAACGATATTCTGAGCAACCCATTTCGAATTTTGGCGGCCAATATCATGATTTTTCTGTTTGCCCGCTTTCGCATCTCACAATTGATCGCGAGCCTCGCAGTCAGCTTGTCACTTTTAGTCAGCTCAGCCAGCGCAGATGGAATTACAGTATTCGCTGCCGCCAGCCTGAAAAACGTTCTGGATGAAATAACAACCAGTTTCACCCAGCGGACAGGGCATGTTGTTTCCATTTCATTTGCAGGGTCATCAGCATTGGCACGCCAAATTGAATTCGGCGCACCGGCAAATATTTTCATATCGGCCAATTCTGACTGGATGGACCGGCTTCAGGATGAAGGTTTGATTGTTCCCGGCAGCCGCATCAATTTGCTGGGGAATTCTATTGTTCTGATTGCACCCGGCCAGAACGCTAGCCCTGTTAACATTAAGCCGAATATGGATCTTGCGGGTATGCTGGGCGACGGTCGGCTGGCGATGGCATTAATCGACGCGGTTCCGGCGGGGATCTATGGCAAGGCCGCCCTGAATTCCCTTGGCGTTTGGAAGGATGTCCACAAGCAAGTCGTCCAAACCGACAATTCCCGCGCCACATTAGCGTTGGTATCCTTGGGGGAGGCCGCGTTGGGTATTGTCTACTTAACCGATGCGCTCGCAAGTGATGCAGTGTCTGTTGTCGGAACTTTCCCGGCTGCCACGCACCCGGCAATCATCTATCCCGCAGCCATCGTAGCGGGTAATGACAATCCGCTAAATACGACGTTTCTTACATATCTGCAAAAGCCCGAAGCCCGTGAAGTATTCCGGTTGCACGGCTTCAAAACGATCATCGAGTAGGAGCACGCAATGGATTGGCTCAGCCCGCAAGAATGGAGTGCCGTCGCGCTTTCGCTTCGTGTTTCGTTCTGGGCAACTCTGTTTAGCCTGCCATTGGCAATATTTGTGGCGCATGTGCTGGCAAGGCGGGAATTTCTGGGCAAGCAACTGTTAAACGGGATTGTGCATTTGCCGCTGATCTTACCGCCCGTTGTGACCGGCTATCTGCTGCTGCTAACCTTTGGCACCCGTGGGCCGATTGGCGGCCTGCTGGAACAGGTGGGAATTGTATTTGCCTTTCGCTGGGAAGGTGCTGCACTGGCCGCGGGCATCATGGCCTTTCCGCTAATGGTTCGTGCCATCCGATTATCGATCGAAGCGGTAGACCCAAAACTTGAACAGGCAAGCGCCACCCTTGGTGCGTCGCGCTTTTGGGTGTTTGCAACGGTGACCTTACCCCTAATCCTACCCGGCGTCATTGCCGGTGCCATACTGGCGTTTGCCAAGGCAATGGGCGAATTTGGCGCAACGATCACTTTCGTATCCAACATTCCGGGCCAGACCCAGACATTACCGACGGCGATTTATGCGTTCCTGCAGGTGCCCGGTGCCGAAAATTCTGCGATCCGGCTTGTCGTGATCTCGATTGTTATAGCGATGTCGGCCCTGATACTATCTGAAGTGATCGCAAAACGTCTTGCGCTCAGGGTGGCAGGTCGATGACGCTTTCAGTAACCTTACGCCATTCATTTCCCGACTTTGAGCTTGACGTCTCGTTCCAAGCGCCGGCTGGCGTCACGGTTTTGTTTGGCGGCTCTGGGTCTGGAAAAACAACCATTGTTAATGCTGTCGCCGGTTTACTACGGCCCCAATCCGGCCGTGTCTGCATCGACGACTGGGAACTATTTGACACCGCGCAAAACCGGTGGCTGCCGCCACATCGCCGCCGGTTGGGCTATGTTTTTCAAGAAGGGCGTTTGTTCCCGCACCTGACGGTTTCCCAAAACCTGGCTTATGGCCGATGGTTTGCACCCAAGAACGCCAAACGCGAAAATCGCGGCCGCATAGTTGAGATGCTGGGGATCGGACCTATCCTAAAGCGCTACCCGGCAACCCTTTCTGGCGGTGAAAAACAGCGGGTGGCGATCGGGCGAGCATTGCTGGCCGACCCGAAACTGATCTTGGCCGACGAACCGCTGGCCGCACTTGATGACACGCGAAAAGCAGAAATCTTGCCGTATTTTGAGCGTCTGCGCGACGAGGTATCAGTGCCGATACTCTATGTCAGCCATTCGGCATCTGAGGTCGCGCGGTTGGCAACCACTGTCGTCGCTTTGCAAGATGGCCGCGTAAGTGGACATGGCCCGGCTGCCGAAATTTTGGGCGATCCGATGATTACCCCACTGGGTGCACGGGCCGCAGGTGCCATGCTGGAGGCAACTGTCTTCGCCCATCATGCGGATGGATTATCGGAACTCGACGCGGGCGGGGCGCGATTGTTGGTGCCTCGGATCCAGCATGATTTGGGCAAAAAGATCAGGGTCCGGATCGCGGCCCAGGATGTGATCCTGTCGCGAAATGCGCCCAAGGGTCTGTCAGCGCTCAATGTGCTGCCCGGAACAATCGCGATGATACGGGCAGGCGACGGACCCGGAGCAATCATTTCGATCGACACGCAGGCGGGCAGATTGCTGGCACGCATCACACAACGTTCGGTGGCGGCACTGGGCCTGACAAATGGCGCTCAGTGTCATGCTATAATTAAGACGGTCGCAGTCGCCCCCGAAGGCCTCGGTGCCGACTTCAGTGCCGGGGCTGGAACCCAGCCAGACCAAGCCTATTAGGCGTTTCCGCCCGGTCGCTATTCACGCGAAAAACACTCGGCCAAGTGTGGCTACGCAACCGCTGTTTTTTCCATCAGAAGGAATGTCATCATACCAATCGGGGGAAGTGACTTCTTTTCCTTAACCGACAGGCTTTCTTCGCGCAGAATTCGGCCCATCTCAAAGTCAGAATGCCAACCGAGCAAATTCGCGAATGGTGCAGTTAACCGCTCAACAGCCGCGAATATGCCCTTATCGCGCGCAAAATGATTGGTAATCACAATCTTTCCACCCGGTTTGCAGACCCGCGCCATTTCAGCCACGACGCGTTCTGGTTCGGGCACGACTGAGACAATGTGCATCGCGGCAATCGTATCAAAATGGTTGTCCGGAAAATCGAGTTCGCGGGCGTCCATCTGGCGCAGGCTTTCAACGTGCCGCAAATCGTGCTCCCGCACCTTGGCCCGGGCTTTGCCCAACATTTCTTCACTGGCATCAATTCCGGTAACCGTAAGGCCGGGACGATAGTGTTTCAGCGAAAGTCCGGTTCCAACGCCAACTTCAAGAACATTTTGTCCGTTGGCGTTGATATAATCAACGGCTGCGCGCCGCCCCACATTGGTAATCGCACCGAAAGTTTTGTCATAAACTGGCGCCCAACGGGCATAGGATTTCTGAACCGCTTGAATATCCATTTATTGAAATTCCTATTTTTTGCCCGAGCGCCAAGCCCAAAGAACACCGGCCACATATACCAAATCAAAGGCCACCAACGTGGCCCATGGATATGTCAGAAGCGCCGCAACAATTATGACAAACCCAACAAAAATAAACCTTACCCGCTCTCGCGATATCGTCATGACCTTAAAGGACCAAGTCGGAATTCGGCTAATCATCAAAAGCCCAACGCACACCATATAAACGGCAATCATTTCAGCCGGAACCTGTCTCTT
>JAHRVC010000131.1 GCA_019090885.1 Marinosulfonomonas sp. | reverse complement strand
CATATCCATTGGATGCCCCCAGTTCCTTGGGCAAAGGTTACTGCGCTGTCACGTCCGTGAAAACCAAGAAATCTTAGCGGTATCAGCCTAGCCGCAAGAATTATGCGCGCCCGTATGCTTCGGCGATTGCGACCTGCATTGCGTCTTCTGGCGTGCGCCCGGCCCAAGCCACCAATTGAAACGCAGGATAGAACCGTTCCGCCGACATAACGGCGGCGTTAATCAGCGTATCAATCTGTTCCTGCCCCGCGATCTGGCCGCCCGCCAATACCAGCCCATATCGATACACCATCAGCTTTTGTGGCTGCCAATACGTAAACGCGCCGGCCCAGCACATATCGTTGGTGCGGTTCAGCGTGTCGTAAAGTTCGGGCAGACGATCCTCTGGCGGCTCCATTTCAAAGGTGCAGATCAGCCGCAAAGTCTCGTCATAGTCCGACCATGCCAGCGTTATTGAATAGGTGCGCCATTGGCCGACAACGGCCATTGCGATCTGATCGTCGGCAACGCGGTCAAACTCCCACTCGTGGTGTTGCGCCAGATGCTCAACGATATCAATCGGATGCAAATCTTCGGTATGAAATTCTTGCTCTAACAGCGACATGCCCGGCCTCATCTGTTGTTAGCCTAGCGAACTGCTCAATCCACTAAAACTAGGTGCCTGCTCTAGGTTCGGCGTTGTTCCCCGCCGTCCTTACTAGATATGGTGTTATGAAACCCACCACCTGTAAAGCTATATTTTTGGAGTTTGGGCAGGAAAGTTCGGTTGACGGCACGCTGCACAGTATTGCAGCACCCCGAGTCCTCCACAGGCCTTAACGATTGTTAACTAATTTTTAGCACGATTGCGGGGCTGTCAGCCTTTTTTGGCACGGCTTGCCAGCTTTTTCTTTGGTGTGCTTTCCAGCGCATCAAGACGCGCCTTTAACGCCTCATTTTCTTCGCGCGCTTTTTGCGCCATCGCCCGAACCGCATCAAATTCCTCGCGCGTTACAAAATCCCGATCTGCCAGCCAACGGTCGATCCAACCGCTCATGGTGGTTTCGGCCTCATCCTTTGCGCCCTGCGCAACACCCATGGCGTTGGTCATCAGTTGCGAAATATCATCAAAGATTTTGTTACGCGATTGCATCTGAACGCTCCGGTTACCTGCACTGTTCACTATATGGGGGCGGATCGTGAAAACCTCAAGGTTGACTTCCCCTGCCCCAAAATCCATCCATCCCACATGCACGCACTTGCCATTCCTTTCCCGAACATCGGCCCCGATATTTTTTCGATTGATCTGGGTTGGTTCACCTTCACCCTGCGCTGGTATGCGCTGGCCTATATCGCCGGCATTCTGATCGGCTGGCGACTGATCCTGCGCGCGCTGAAACAGCCGCAGCTATGGCGCAATGACACCGCCCCAATGACGGCGGTCCAAATGGACGACCTGCTGACGTGGATCATTCTGGGGATTATTCTGGGCGGGCGACTGGGCTTTGTGGTGTTCTATCAGCCCGCCTATTACCTGTCGCACCCGATTGAAATTCCGATGGTCTGGCAGGGCGGCATGTCCTTTCACGGCGGGTTTGTCGGCGTGGTGCTGGCTGTCTGGCTGTTTGCGCGCCGAAATTCCCTGCATGTGCCATCGATCGCAGACTGCCTTGCCTTTGCAAGCCCCGTGGGGTTGATGCTTGGTCGGATCGCCAATTTTATTAACGCCGAGCTTTGGGGCCGCCCATCGGATGCGCCGTGGGCAGTGATTTTCCCCGGTTCAGCCGCACGAGATTGCGGTGCCATTCAGGGAATATGCGCCCGCCACCCCTCGCAACTGTATGAGGCCGCGTTAGAGGGGCTTGTCCTTGGCCTGTTGCTGCTTTGGCTGGTTTACCGGCGCGGATGGTTGAAAACACCGGGTCAAATCACTGGCCTGTTTATCGCCGGATACGGCGTGGCGCGGTTTGTCGTGGAATTCTTCCGCCGCGCAGATGCGCAGTTCATTTCGCCCGACAACCCGATGGGATATGTGATTGGGTCGGGATCAATTGGCCTGTCGATGGGGCAAATATTGTCGCTGCCTATGATCCTGATCGGACTGGCAGTCATTTACCGGGCACGCCGCACCACATGACCCCGCTTGGCGAAATTCTGGCCCGCCGCATTGCCCAAAATGGCCCGATCTCTATCGCCGAATATATGGCCGAATGTCTGATGCACCCGCAGCATGGCTATTACACGACGCGCCCGGTGTTTGGATCGGCGGGCGATTTCACCACCGCGCCCGAGATCAGCCAGATGTTTGGCGAGTTACTGGGGCTAAGCCTTGCCCAATGCTGGATCGATCAGGGCCAGCCAGACCCGTTCGTTCTGGCCGAACCCGGGCCGGGCCGCGGCACCCTGATGGCGGATATTCTTCGAGCGACTGCAAATATTCCGGGATTTCACGCTGCGGCGAGAATTCATCTGATTGAGGTATCTGACCGCCTGCGCGAGGTTCAGGCCGCAACTTTGCATGGCCACGATGTGACGTGGCTGGACTCAATCAACGCTTTGCCTGACGCGCCGCTTTTTCTGATCGCCAACGAGTTTTTTGACGCCCTGCCGATCCGCCAGTTCACCCGCGACAGACAGGGATGGCGCGAGCACCAGATTGGGGTGAACAATGCTGGTTTGGTGCTTGGGCTGTCGGCACCTGCGCCAATATCAATGCTGGACCACCGGCTGAACGACACAAATCCGGGCGACATCGTCGAGATTTGTCCGGCCGCCGGGCCGGTCATGGACGAGATCGCCGACAAGATCAGTGCCAACGGCGGCGTTGCTATCATCGTGGACTATGGCGGCTGGCACTCGTTTGGGGATACGTTTCAGGCTGTGCAAAACCACAAGCAGGTTGGCGTTCTGGGAAATCCAGGTCAGGCCGATCTGACTGCGCATGTGGATTTTGAAAACCTGACCAAGGCGGCGCAAGCGGTCAGCGTCAGTGATCTGGTTACGCAGGGCGCATTGCTGGAACGCCTTGGAATTACACGACGCGCCCAACTTTTGGCCACGAACCTGACCGAGGCAGCGCTTGAAAGCCATATCGGGGCGCATCGCCGCTTGACGCACCCGGATGAAATGGGGACGCTGTTCAAGGCAATAGCCGTGTTTCCAATCAACCAACCGCCGCCGCCCGGATTTACCCATGACGCTTGAATTCATCACATCCGACGTGCTTTCCCCAGTCCGGCACGGTTTTTTCACACGGCGAGGCGGGGCATCGTCTGGTATTTTCGAAGGATTGAACTGCGGCACCGGATCGTCAGATCAGTCGGAAATCATCTCGATAAACCGGGCGCGGGTTGCCGACGCTATGCAGGTCGCACCCGAAGAGTTGGCGGCAGTCCATCAGGTGCATTCTGCTGACACCATAACCGTTCCGTTTGCGGATAAAAGTGAAACACCCCGCGCCGACGCAATGGTGACGCGCGCGCAGGGCATGGCCCTGACCATCCTGACGGCCGATTGCCAGCCGGTTCTTTTTGCCGATCATTCTGCGGGTGTGATTGGCGCAGCGCACGCGGGTTGGAAGGGGGCGTTGACGGGCATCCTTGAGGCCACGCTTGAAGCAATGGAAGGGCTGGGTGCCAAAAGAAGTGATATCGCCGCCGTCATAGGGCCGACGATCGGTCAGGCGAACTATGAAGTCGGTCAGGAATTTCTTGATACATTTCTGGATGATGACACCGGCAATGCGGCCTTCTTTGCAAATGGTCGCGATGGCCGTTTTCAGTTCAACTTGCCCGGCTATGGGCTGAACCGACTTCGCAGCGCGGGCGTGGGCCATGCGGAATGGAGCGGACATTGCACTTATGCCGATCCGTCGCGTTTCTATTCCTATCGCCGAAGCACACATCAAAAACAGGCAGACTACGGGCGTCTGATTTCGGCGATTTGCCTTTAACCCGGCGTTGATCCGTAGAATCCGGTCGGATAGTTTCCAAAACGTAAACAATCCGACCGAATTGTGGCCGTACCTCGCCACATTTCCGACATTATTTGGAAACAATCCCGAATATTTCGGCATTATTGTTCGCTTAATCGTCAACAATTGCAGGGTTATTCCAACCTTGTCCCCACCAAGTTGAGTATTTTCCGAGTTGCAGCAGTTTCAACTTACCGTGCCAAACTGACGCCCCAATAGTCCCGCATAACTCCCTAATAGCAAAGACGCAGAGCGGAATAACCGCCGACCGACAGGAGAATACCCCGATGACACGCAAAAGCCGCTGGATGAGCTCGGTTCTGACCGAGGCCCAAAAATCAGACACTAAAATGCCTTGGGCCCGCGGTGTGTCGCGAAGTGCGATCAAGTTGCGCTGTACAAAGTGCGAATCAGAAGACCCACAAAAACTTGCGCACGCCTCCGAATCTCTCTGATAACTGATTAATGGTTAAAAGGGTCGCTTGAAAAAGCGGCCCTTTTTTTAACTTTTGCGGCGGCAATGTGACTGCATTCTGGCCGATAATATTTACTTTTCGAAACAAAAGCCGGGCCAGACACAGGATTAGCTGCGGTTATGTGAAAAACAACGCAATCATTTGACTTAATGCATCGTTAAGTGGTTAGTGAACGCTCCAGTCCCTCTGCAAGTGGGTGGGGGCGTGGTGCAGATGTGACCAGGACGTAAAGGACTGTTCGCATGAGTTATATAGTACGTTCCAACGCCGCAACGCCGAAACCGCGCGCTTGGACAGTTAACCAACCGACCGAGCAAAAAGAGCGGTCGGAATCGGCTAAAATCATGACGCGTCGCGTCGATATCGAGTGGTTGTCCAGTGATGGTGAAGCCCATCAGAAATCTGCGATTGCCCCAGCAATGCCCCTGTTTGAGGACGCATTCTGCGCGTTTGCACAGGGCACTTTGATCCAGACAGCGGACGGCTATGTGGCAATCGAAGACTTGTCGCCCGGAATGCAGATCGCAACCGCAGACGGCGGAACACAGCCGCTGAAATGGATCGGTTCCATGACGATCTTTCCACATAACGTGGATTTAGGCGTCGAAGAGGCCTCTCTTTTCCGGCTAACCGAAGGTGGTTACGGCTTGGATCGCAGCGCCCCAGATCTAATGCTTGGGCCATCTGCCCGCCTTTTACCGGGCGTTATGGCCACCGACTCTTCGTCCTGTCTGATCCCGATTGAAAATTTAGCCGACGGCAATTCCGTGGTTCGCATCAGGCCATTCTCACCGGTTCGGGTGTTTCACATCTGCCTGGACAGCCATCGGTTGATACGAGCAAACGGTGTTCTTGTGGAAACATTCCACCCCGGCGGAAACACCCGTATGCATCTGTCACATGAAATGTACGCCCATTTCCTTGCACTGTTTCCGCATGTGACCTGTGACGCCGATTTCGGGCCTTTAAATCATAAACGCTGACTTAACCGCGCCGCCTGTGTCACGATTGTGTCTGCAGGCGGCTTTCTAACACATCGAATGGAACACCCGGTTCGTCTTTTGCGCAGCGGATAACCAGCGAAGTTTTTACACTCGCAACATTGTCTGCCGATGTGAGTTGTTCAGTCAGGAATGTCTGGAAACTGGATAAATCCGGGGCGACGCATTTCAGCACAAAATCCACCTCTCCGTTCAGCATGTGACACTCGCGCACAAGTGGCCAGTTTCGGCAACGTTCTTCGAAGGTCCCCAAATCTGCTTCGGCCTGGCTTTGCAAACCCACTAGCGCAAAAACCTGAACTTCGAATCCAAGGGCACGGCTGTCCACTTCGGCGTGGTAGCCGCCAATATAGCCGGCTTCTTCCAACGTGCGAACCCGACGCAAACACGGCGGCGCAGATATCCCAACCCGTCTGGCAAGCTCGACATTGGTCATGCGACCGTCAGCCTGCAACTCTGCAAGGATTTTCCGGTCAATTGGGTCAAGTTTGTTAATCTGCATTCTGGGCCTCCGATTTTCACAAGTTAATCAAAGCATGCCCCACACGCAATAAAATTTCGCTGTTGCGCAATTTCATTAGCTGAAACTGGTAAATGGCCGGAACCCGAAATTTGGGGAATTGCGGGTCTTTCAACCCGCCCGTGGCATGGCTATATCGGTGAGCGAGTAACATTCGGGGGCAAGATGTCTGATACCAAACACAGCAAAGTTCTTATCATCGGGTCCGGCCCAGCCGGCTATACTGCGGCGGTCTATGCCACGCGGGCCATGCTGGAACCGGTTCTGCTGCAGGGCATACAGCCCGGTGGCCAGCTGACAATCACCACAGAGGTCGAAAACTGGCCGGGCGACATAATGGTTCAGGGCCCGGATCTAATGGTGCGAATGGAGGCTCAGGCACGCGAGGTTGGTACCGAGATTATCGGCGATCACGTTTCCAGCATCGACCTGTCTGTCCGTCCGTTCACCGCAATCGGGGACAGCGGAACCCGCTATAGTGCTGACGTGATCATTCTTGCGACCGGCGCACAGGCCAAATGGCTGGGCTTGCCGTCGGAAGAAAAGTTCAAGGGCTTCGGCGTGTCTGCCTGTGCAACATGCGACGGTTTTTTCTATCGCGGGCAAGAGGTTGTCGTCGTAGGCGGCGGCAACACGGCCGTCGAAGAAGCGCTTTTCCTGACGAAATTTGCGTCCAAAGTGACCCTGATCCACCGTCGCGATGAGTTGCGGTCCGAAAAAATTCTGCAACACCGGCTGCTCAACAACGACAAGATCGAGGTTCTCTGGGATCATCAGGTCGAGGAAGTTCTTGGCGCAGAAAACCCCCTTGGGGTCGAGGGCGTCCGCGCCAAAAATGTTAAAACCGGCGAGATCAGCGAAATCCCCTGCACCGGCGTATTCGTCGCAATCGGCCATGCTCCGGCGTCTGAACTGGTCAAGGATCAGTTGGAAACCCATATGGGCGGTTACGTCGTGACCCAGCCAGATTCCACCGTCACATCGATCCCCGGCGTTTTTGCAGCCGGTGACCTGACGGACCACAAGTATCGCCAAGCGGTTACTTCGGCAGGGATGGGCTGTATGGCGGCGCTGGAAGCCGAACGTTTTCTGGCCGAACAAGAAACAGCAGAGGCGGCAGGCGAAGCGGCAGAATGACGCCGCAGATTATCTCGGTTTACCGGATCATTTTTGAACAGCACCTGCCTGACGTGCTAGCGCCGGTTCGCAGCCCCGAAGGCCGCTTTCACCATGATGGCGAGGCTGCGCTTTATTCGTCATGCACACCAGACGGAGCACGCCTTGCGCTGGGGTATTATGCGCGTGCCAATGATGCACCACGCCAAATTGTTGAACTTGCAATAACCGGTGCCAAGCTGTTTGACATGCGCGACGCAGCCGCCTGCGCCGCGTTGTCGATCACCTATTCGGACGCTACAGTCCGCTGGCAGAATGAGCGCGCAGACGACCGGTTAGCCAGCCCTTGGCGGATCAGCGATATAGTCCGCAGATCTGGGGCAGATGGCATGTATTATCCATCGAGCAGTCAGCCAGAATTTTTTCATTTGGTGCTGTTTCGTTGGAATTCTCTTGGCGGGGCCAAAGTCAGGACTGTGGGACAACCACGCCCCTGCATCTTTGAATAAATCCAGAAAATATTGCCAGCTATCGTTAGTGGAAGGCAGCAATCGTGGTTTTAGACGCCGAAATAGTCAAATATTCCAGAAATCTGGTATTTGCCCTACACGCTGGCCTCATTTGCGGCCAATTCTTTCTCTAAGCTTGAAAATTCCAGTATTCGCGGGATAAAGCCCGCGCAACACTGTTTTATTCGCAATTTTGCCGATCACACAAAGGCCAGTACACTATGCAAGCGTCTAACCTAACGCCAATCCCGGAACTTTATGTCTCATATGAGTCCGCACAGAAACTGAAAAATGAGGCTGCCGACCTGCCAAGCTGGGATTTGACCCCGCGCCAGATATGCGATCTGGAACTGCTGATGAATGGCGGCTTTAACCCGCTTAAGGGGTTTTTGTCCGAAGATGATTACAATGGTGTTGTGGACGACATGCGACTGGCAGACGGCACTTTGTGGCCAATGCCGATCAACCTAGATATTTCCGATAAATTCGCCGAAGAAATTGAGCCCGGTCAGGACATCGCTTTGCGCGATCAAGAAGGCGTTATTCTGGCGACAATGACGGTCACCGACAAATGGGTGCCCAACAAATCCCATGAGGCCGAAATGGTCTTTGGTGCCGATGATGACGCGCACCCTGCCGTGAATTATCTGCACAACTCGGCTGGCAACGTCTATTTGGGCGGTCCGGTTACCGGCATTCAACAACCCGTGCATTATGATTTTCGCGCCCGGCGCGACACACCAAACGAATTGCGCGCCTTTTTCCGCAAAGTCGGCTGGCGCCGGATCGTGGCATTCCAAACCCGT
>JAHRVC010000130.1 GCA_019090885.1 Marinosulfonomonas sp. | reverse complement strand
GAATACATTTCCGAATGAAACTCGCGCAGCGCCACCGCATCAGCAACCTGATAGGTTGTCCCCGGACGACAGCGCAGTTGCACGAATACACAGGTGCTCATATTTTTGGCCTCACATTGGTGATTTGAAGTGATTTCAGTCAAACCAGCAACCGACGCAGGCGTCAAGCCGCGTGCGGGCCTGTTGGCGCAGTGCCATTCACTTAGTTCCAACGCACTCAAACGCATGACCGGGCGTCGGGCGGCCAGCCCGCCCCGTTGAAGGCGCTGCGCAGCGTGAGACATATAAATGGTGCGGGCGGTGGGACTCGAACCCACACGGCCTTTCGGCCCAGAGATTTTAAGTCTCTTATGTCTACCATTCCATCACGCCCGCGACCCGCCTTATCGGCCAAAAATGACCGCCCTCAAAGCCGCGCAATTGGCTTTGGTGTTCAGGCCGGGCGAACATAGTGAATTGCCACACAGTGGCAAGCGATCATCGGCCAATTAATATGCAATGATCACCCCTATCGGCTTGACCACCGCCAACACCTGGGCAAACTGACCACATGTTTCCAATCAAAGATCATAACCCGTCCGAGCAGACGCCCTATGTTGTCTACCTTCTGATCGCAGCAAATGTGATCATTTATCTCAGCACCATGGGTCTGGACCCGAACAATGGATCACTGGGGGCATTTTACAATGACTGGGCAATGATCCCGGCGCGGATTTCTGCCGGCGAAGGCTGGCACACGTTGGTCAGTTCGTTGTTTCTGCATGCAGGCCTGATGCATCTGGCGGGCAATATGCTGTTCCTTTGGGTATTCGGCGATAATCTGGAAGAACAACTTGGCCATTTCGGCTTTCTGGTATTTTACCTTATTTGCGGTGCCGGAGCCGACCTTGCGCAGGTTCTTTACGCCCCCCATTCAGGCATCCCGACCGTGGGCGCATCCGGCGCCATTGCCGGAATACTGGGCGGATACCTGTTGCTTTTCCCACGCGCCCGCGTCGATATATTATTCATTTTCATCATATTTTTCAAAGTATTCCCGGTTCCGGCATGGGTGATGTTGGGCCTTTGGTTTGCCATGCAGCTGTTTTCAGGCGTCACAACAGACCCCAGCGGCGGCGGTGTTGCTTACTGGGCCCATGCGGGCGGCTTTGTGCTGGGGTTCCTTTATCTCCTGCCGCTTTGGCGCAAGCGCGGCGGCACGGCTTTTTGGCGCACCAACGCCGGACGTCCACCGCACCCGGATGCAGAATATGAACTGACAAGATCACGTATTCCGCGCGTAAAGAAACGCTGATGTCGAACCGCTTAACCTGTCATTGTGGCGCTGTCGAACTGGCCGTTGATCTAAGCGACGGGCTGAATACTGCGCGTCGGTGCAATTGTTCGTTTTGTGCAAGGCGCGGTGCAATCGCCGTGTCGGCACCGCTGGATGGGGTTGAAATTGTGAAAGGCGGCGACAAGCTGACGCTGTATCAATGGGGCACCAATACCGCGAAACATTACTTTTGTTCGGTGTGCGGGACTTACACCCACCATCAGCGCCGCTCAAACCCGAATGAATATGGGGTGAATGCAGCGGCCCTCGAAGGGGTTAACCCGGCCGATTTGGGCGACGTGCCATGGGCCGACGGGATCAACCACCCAGCCGACCGCTAAGGTTTCAGGCGCTGCGGATTACTTTGGCAAACTGATCAAAAATCGGCTCTGCGGCACAAATAACATTGCCGTCCCCAAGTAGATCGCCGGATTTATTCAGCGGCTCGACCAACCCGCCTGCTTCGCGCGCAATCAAAATGCCCGCAGCAATGTCCCACGCCTTTAGGTTGCGCTCCCAATATCCGTCATAGCGCCCTGCTGCGACATAAGCCAAATCAAGTGCCGCCGAGCCCCAACGACGAATTCCAGCGCAAGTCGGCGCAAGACGCGCAAGATCCTGTAAGGTGTCAGGCAGATCGACGCGGCCACCAAACGGCACGCCAGTGGCAAAGATCGATTCAATCATTTTGCTGCGCCCCGAAACCCGCAAACGGCTTTCGTTCATCCAGGCACCCTGCCCTTTTTCGGCGACAAACATCTCGTCCCTAGTCGGGTCATAGACCACGGCCGAGACAATTTCGCCCTTAAATTCAAGGCCGATTGACACCGCCCAATGGGGCAGACCATGCAAAAAGTTCGTGGTGCCATCCAGCGGATCAACGATCCAGCGCCGGGTCGGGTCTTTACCCTTAATTTCATCGCTTTCCTCAGCAAACCAACCGTAATTCGGGCGACCGCCGACCAATTCTTCTTTGATGATCGCCTCGGCAGCGATATCAGCCTTGCTGACAAAATCGCCCGCCCCTTTCATCGAGACCTGAAGGTTCTCAACCTCGCGAAAGTCCTTAGCAAGCGAGCGCCCGGCAATCCGTGCGGTCTTTATCATAAGGTTAAGATTTGCACTGCCCTGCATGGCCAAAACTCCTGAAATTCCAAGTCCGCGCGTATAAGCCCGCCGATGCCGATTGCCAAGGGCTGGTTTGTCGCCTTAGGCGCGTTGCAACTTGACCGGCTCGGTGCGCGCCAGCCGGATCAGGTTGGACATGAACGCTTTGGTGGTGTCATCACTGCGGGTCGCGGCATACATCCGCCGGGTGATCCCGTTTTTGGTAATCGGGCGGGTTATATAGTCAGAACTGAACTTAATCTCTCGCAGCACCCAGTCGGGCAAAACCGTGATACCCCGGTTAGAGGCGACCAGCAGCAGGATCATCGCCGTCAGCTCGACCCGGCGCACGGATTTGGGTTCGACCTTGGCGGGCGACAAAAGCTGGCTGAAAATATCCAACCGCGCACGATCCACCGGGTAGGCGATCAGCACTTCACCGCGAAAATCCTCGGCTTCAATGTATTCCTTGGCCGCCAGTGGATGTTCGCAAGAGGCAACAAAGACCGGAGAATAGTCAAATAGTGGCGTAAAATCGATACCATCAAGGTCTTCGGGATCGGATGAAATCACCAGATCAACCTCTTCGCGTTGCAGCGCAGGCAGTGCACCAAACGCCAGACCGGGGCGAATATCAACATCCACATCGGGCCAGGATTTTCGAAACTGTTCCAGCACCGGAAACAGCCATTCAAAGCAGGCGTGGCATTCGATTGCGATGTGCAGACGCCCGGATTTACCGGCCTGAAGCCCGGCAAAATCCTGTTCCATTGTTTCAATCTCTGGCAGGATTTTATCAGCTAATTTCAACAGCTTGAACCCAGCCACCGACAGCTTTAGCGGCTTGGATCGGCGCACGAACAATTCCACCCCGGCCTGATCCTCTAACCCCTTAATCTGGTGTGACAGGGCCGATTGTGTTATGTTCAAAACACCCGCCGCTTTGGCCAGCCCACCCGCATCGTGGATGGCTTTGATCGTGCGCAGATGGCGGAACTCGATGTGCATATGTGACAAAGCTCATGATGTTAATGAGAATTATGAATTTGTTTCACAACTCGCAATGTGAAACAAGAGCCGGAACAAAAGGATAATCTCATGGCTAAGCCGCGTATTTCGTTCGAATTTTTCCCGCCAAAGTCGCTGGATGGTTCGTTCCGCCTTTGGGACACAGTGCAGACGCTGGCCCCGTTGGGTCCGGAATTTGTATCCGTTACATACGGCGCAGGCGGCACGACGCGCAAACTGACCCATGAAGCGGTGACGACGATTGGCAAGAATTACGGCCTGACGGTTGCTGCACATCTGACTTGTGTGGATGCAACGCGCGCCGAAACGCTGGAAATCGCCAAAAGTTATGCCGCCGCCGGAATTAGCGAAATCGTGGCGCTGCGCGGCGATCCACCAAAGGGCGCAAGCGGCTTTGCCCCCCACCCGGACGGTTTCCAAGACGCCTGCGAATTGGTCAGCGCGCTGGCCGATACCGGTGATTTCAACATCCGCGTCAGCGCCTATCCTGATCCCCATCCCGACGCCCGATCCACCGACGGTGATATCGACTGGCTAAAACGCAAAATCGACGCCGGGGCTGGTTCAGCGATTACCCAGTTCTTTTTTGAGGCCGATACCTTTAATCGTTTCCGCGACAAATGTGCCGCCGCTGGCATCGACGCGCCAATCATTCCCGGCATTTTACCGATTGAGAACTGGAAAGGCATGCGGGCCTTTGCCAAGCGTTGTGGGGCCTCGGTTCCCGACTGGCTGGACGACGCATTTACGGCCGCCATTCGCGATGATCGTCATGATCTGTTGGCAACATCCGTTTGCACCGAGCTTTGTTCTGATCTGATCGACGGTGGTGTGGAAAACCTGCATTTTTATACACTTAACAAGCCAACCCTGACGCGCGATGTGATCCATGCTCTTGGTCTGGCACCAGAAGTGGCATTGGAAGATGTCGCCTGACATCTGCTTGCACGCCGCCGCAGAAAGCGACATAATTTTCCCGCGATTACAGGAGAGTTTGAATGCGCGCGCCAAAGGCAAAAATCACCCCAGATGACCTGATAGACCCGGCTCAATTATTAACGATGTCCGGTCTGGAATTCATGCAGGGCGTTCATGACGGAACACTGTCCGGGCCACCAATTGCCCAGAGCATGGGCTTTTGGACGGATGAGGTTGAAGATGGCCGTATCGTGATGCGCGCGGTGGCTGAATTTTCTCACTGTAACCCAACAGGCGCCGTGCATGGTGGTTGGTATGGCACCTTGCTGGACAGCTGCATGGCCTGCGCCGTGATGACGAAAGTTCCAAAGGGCAGCTTCTACACGACGCTGGAATATAAGGTTAATATCACCCGCTCCGTTCCGTTAGGAACCGAGGTCGTGGCAACCGGCATCGTTCAGCATGCCGGGCGCACAACCGGCGTGGCAAATGGCGAGCTGCGCGGTGCAACCGACGGCCGCCTTTATGCAACGGGGTCAACGACCTGCATTATTATGAAGATTGAATGAACCGATAGCCGAGGGATGGATTTTCTCGCTTGCATCGACCCCGACAAGCCGTTTACGCCGCCGCACAAAAATAAGGCTCCAGCCGCGCAAAATCCCAATCGAACGCACCCTGACATCCTGAAAGAACCGGTCCTGCCAGCCCTTTGGCAGGGCAAGCCCGCAAGTTTCGGCTTTTTCCAGCATCCAGACCAACGGGATATTGGCCAGCGGCCGTGCCCTTTCCACGCCGCTTAGCTGCCCTCCGATGTCCCCATGGGTTCCGCGAAACCACACTTGTTCCAATACGCCCTTAAATTCCGCGCGGCTTTTCCACATGATCGGCGCATAAACCACCCGCCGTTCATCCAGTGCGAGCGCATGAAATCCATGGCGAATAGAATTGCCCAGATGAACCGAATGAAACTTGTGTGCGACGCGGGAAAACCGCCACAGGACAGGCCATTGGATACCAAGTGCGCGCACCGTGTCCCAAACGCCAACCATTTCTATCGGAACCTCATCATGGCAGTGCCGGGCGGCAAACTCAGTCGCGATCGGGCCGTTTGGGTCATTCTGATACAGCCGATAAATCTGGCGAATATTGCGTTCGGTGGCATCCTCGGCCCGCAACAAGCCAATCCGGTCAATGATCCCGGCCAGCGAGCGCACCGCATAGGCACCGCGCGAATAGCCCAAAAGGAAAATCCGGTCACCCGGGCGATAGCGTGAGGCGATAAAACCGTAAGAGCGGCAGATTTGTCGATTGATCCCGCGCCCTTCGATCACATCCAGCGTGTCGCGCCATTTGATCCATTGCACACCTTGTTCGTAGCGGATCGAAACCCCCGCCGGATGTGCAGCTTCGCAAATCAACTTATAAGCCAGCCCCGCGTTGGTTTCATGCCCGGGAACAAGCGACGACATCGTGCCATCCAGAATTACGACATGATCGACACGGCCGCGTTTGTGCGGCGACGTGGTTGTCTGAATTTTTGGCGGTAGCCGCAGCCACCGCCTGATTTTGTCACTCAGCCGCAACTTTCGCACCATTCAGCATCGCCCAGACCCGGTGTGGCGTGAACGGCATATCGGCCTGCCGGATACCCCGATCCCAAGCCACATCCATCACCGCATTGGACACCGCCGCCAGCGCGCCGACTGTGCCAGCCTCACCACAGCCCTTCATGCCCATGGCATTGGCCGTTGAAGGCACCGGCTCCGTGGTGAATTTCACCCAAGGCATATCGTCCGCCCGTGGCATCGCGTAATCCATGAACGTGGCCGTCAGCAACTGCCCGTCCTCATCATAGACCACATGCTCGGTAACCGCCTGCCCGATCCCTTGGGCAACACCGCCATGCACCTGACCCTCGGCCAGCATGGGGTTGATAAGATTGCCAAAATCGTCTGTTACCGAGTATTTAACCACCTCGGTTACGCCGGTATCCGGATCAACCTCGACCTCGGCAATATGCGCGCCATTGGGATAAGAACGCCCCGGCAATGTCGCCTGTTCGTGGATTTTAAGCAAATCGTCGCGCCCGTCTTGGCGGGCCAGTTCGGCAAGCTCCATAAAGGTTGGCGTTTGGTTGGTGCCATCGGCGCGAAATGTCTCGTCGTCAAATTCGACCTTATCGGCATCAACCCCGGCTTGCGCAGCAAAGAAATCCTTATAGGTCGAAATCATCGTGGCGACCGTTGCAAGGGTGGCGTTATTCTGTGTGGTGACCGACCGGGAACCACCAGTTCCCCCGCCCTCGGCAATCTTGTCGCTGTCGCCCTGAATGACGAAAATCTGATCTGCCGGAATACCCGTCTGGTCTGACAGGAATTGCGCATAGACGGTTTCATGGCCCTGCCCATTGGACTGGGTGCCAACATACAGAAACACCGTGCCATCGTCGTTGAACTCGACCGTGGCGTGTTCACTTGGGTCGCCAAGGATCGCCTCGATGTAATAACACAGCCCCATGCCGCGCAGTTTGCCGGATTTGGCGCTGGCCGCCTTGCGGGCGGCAAAACCGGACACATCAGCCTCGGCCATAGCGCGGTCCAGAACTTTGTTGAAATCGCCCACATCATAGGTTTCGCCAGTCGCACTGGTATAGGGAAACGCCGTGACCGGGATGAAGTTCTTTTTGTGCAATTCAAACGGATCGACACCCAACTGACGGGCGGCAAAATCCATCACCCGTTCCAGCGCATAGATCGCCTCGGGGCGTCCAGCACCACGATAGGCGTCAACCTGCGTCGTATTAGTATAGATACCCCGACAGCCAACCCAGACGGTCTGAACATCATAGGTTCCCATCAGAACGCGCGAGAACAGAAGCGATTGAATAGCTTGGGCAAATTGCGAATTATAAGCCCCCAGATCGCAGACAGTATTGACCCTGTAGGCAGTAATCTTATGGTCCGCATCAAACGCCAGTTCGCAGGTCGAGCTTAACCCGCGCCCCCCATTATCCGTCAGCATTGCTTCGGTCCGCTCGGCCATCCAGCGCACTGGGCGCCCGACCACGCGCGCCGCCTGTGGCAGCACAAATGATTCCGGGTAGGACATGCTTTTCATCCCAAAACCGCCGCCCACATCCGGGTTGGTTACGCGCACATTTGCGGCGTCCATTCCAAACGCCTTAACCAGCCGCCCCTTCAGATCCCAAACGCCCTGCCCGTTCACGCAAACATGCACCCGCTCACCGTCCCATTCAGCGTAAGCGCCGCGTGGCTCCATCGAGTTTGCAATGATCCGGTTGTCACCCACTTCCAGCGTCACATGATGGGCAGCCGCATCAAACGCCGCACTGGTCGCATCCGCGTCCCCCATACCCCAGTCAAACGCCACATTTTCGGGCGCTTCCGGGTGGATCATCGGGCCACCGGGCGCCATCGCCACATGCACGTCCAGATCGTCAAACTCAAATTCGATCAGCTCTGCGGCGTCTTTGGCTTGCGCCAGTGTTTCGGCAACAACGCAGGCAATCGGCTCACCGACAAAGCGCACCCGCCCATCAGCCAGCACGGGCCGCTTGGGGGCCGCACCTTTGCTGCCGTCCAGATTGTCGACCAGTGCGGCCTCAATATACGGTGCCATTCCGGCAGCTTTCAGATCGGCAAACGTCAAAACCGCATGCACGCCGTCGCCCAATCGCGCGGCCGCCACATCCAGCGCCGTGATTTCCGCGTGCGCCACCGGCGAGCGCAGGAAATAGGCAAACAAAGCACCATCCGGCGCGATATCATCCACAAAGCCCCCGGCCCCGGTCAGAAACCGAACATCCTCGACCCGTTTGACCGGTTGTGATTTTCCAAATTTATCCATTGTGACGCCTCAAATTCGCATTGTTGCCTGCACATTACGCCCCGTGTCGCCAGTGTCCAGCGACAACCTAGTGTTCACCGGAACCCACGCCCCCTTTCCCTTCGCTTCGCCATTCGCTAGATGATCGACAGCCACGAAAAATCGCACGGGACGCGCACAAATGCCTATGGAAAAGACCTTTAATGCGGCCGAGGCCGAAAACCGGCTTTATCAGGCATGGGAAAATGCAGGGGCCTTTAAGGCCGGCGCCAATAAATCGCGCGACGAAACATTCACCATCATGATCCCGCCCCCCAACGTCACTGGTGCGCTGCATGTGGGCCACGCGTTCAACAACACCTTGCAAGATATCCTGACCCGCTGGCACCGGATGCAGGGGTTCGACACGCTCTGGCAGCCCGGACAGGACCACGCCGGGATCGCGACCCAACTGCAGGTCGAAAAGATGTTGGCCGCCCAGGGCAACGAAACCCGCGCCGAAATGGGGCGCGAGGCGTTTATTGAAAAGGTCTGGGAGTGGAAGGAAAAATACGGCTCTACCATCATCAACCAGCTTAAACGCCTTGGCGCGAGTTGTGATTGGGACCGTAACGCCTTTACCATGGATGAGCAGTTCCATGACGCGGTGCTCAAGGTCTTTGTCGATCTTTACAACAAGGGCCTGATTTATCGCGGCAAACGGCTGGTCAACTGGGACCCACACTTTGAAACCGCGATTTCCGACCTTGAGGTCGAAAACATCGAGATCGACGGCCACATGTGGCACTTCAAATACCCGCTGGCCGGTGGCGCGACCTATGAATATGTCGAGAAGGATGAGGACGGAAATGTTACGCTGTCTGAAACCCGAGACTATATTTCTATCGCCACCACCCGCCCCGAAACCATGTTGGGCGACGGCGCAGTTGCGGTGCACCCGGATGATGAACGCTACGCGCCAATCGTCGGAAAATTATGCGAAATTCCGGTTGGCCCGAAGGAACACCGCCGGTTGATCCCGATCATCACCGACACCTACCCGGTTATGGATTTCGGCTCTGGCGCGGTGAAAATCACCGGTGCGCATGACCTCAACGACTATGGCGTCGCCAAACGCAACAACATCCCGATGTATCGCCTGATGGATACCAAGGCGCATATGCGTGACGATGGCGCGCCTTACGCCGAAACTGCCGCCCGTGCGCGTGCGATCAGCGAAGGTGCTGACTGGGCCGAGGCCGAGATTGACGGCCTAAATCTGGTCCCCGACACCTACCGGGGCATGGACCGTTTTGAGGCCCGCAAAGCGGTAATCGCCGACATCGACGCCGAAGGTCTGATGATCGAGGTTGAGGATAAAAAGATCATGCAGCCGTTTTGCGACCGCTCCAAAGTGGTCATGGAACCGATGCTGACCGATCAGTGGTATGTGGACGCTGCGAAATTGGCAGGGCCTGCGCGGGACGCTGTGAAAGATGGTCGCGTCAAGATCATGCCGGAAAGCGGCGAAAAGGTCTATTTCCACTGGATGGAGAATATTGAGCCTTGGTGTATTTCAAGGCAGCTCTGGTGGGGGCATCAAATACCGGTTTGGTATGGGCCAGCTTTAGTGAATGGGGAATTAGACTGGAGCACGAAATCAAAAACATTTTGCGCCGCAACCAGCACAGAAGCATTGCAAATCGCGACAAGTTATTATGGCCCAGATTATGACATTAGCCTTAGCGACTATTTGCCGAACTCTGACACTCCCGGCCAAAGAGATTTGGCTAAGATTGCTGAAATTGCTCCGGTTAAGGACAGTGTTCCCGAATCTGTGCGCACTCAACCGGGTCACCACCACCTAAGTGTCCAGCCTAGCATTATTCTTGGCCGCGACCCCGACGTTCTCGACACATGGTTCTCCTCCGGCCTCTGGCCCATCGGCACGCTCGGCTGGCCGAACTGGACCGAAGAAACCGAACGATATTTCCCCACTTCGACCCTGATCACCGGGCAGGACATCCTGTTCTTCTGGGTCGCCCGGATGATGATGATGCAGCTAGAGGTCACCGGCAAAGTGCCGTTTGACACCGTCTATCTGCATCAGTTGGTGCGCGACGAAAAGGGCGTGAAAATGTCCAAAACGCTTGGCAATGTCATCGACCCGCTGGATATGATTGATGAATACGGTGCTGACGCGGTGCGGTTCACCATGACGTCGATGGCCGCCATTGGTGGCAGTCTGAAACTGTCCATGGAGCGGGTCAAAGGCTATCGTAATTTCGGCACCAAACTGTGGAACGCCGCGCGTTTTGCCGAAATGAATGGCGTGTTTGAGGCTTATCAGCCCGGCCAGATGCCAGCCCCCGACGCCACCCTTAACAAATGGATAATCGGTGAGGTCGCCAAGACCCGCCAAGAGGTGGACGACGCCCTGAAGGCCTATCGTTTCAACGACGCCGCCAACGCGCTTTATGGCTTTGTATGGGGCAAGTTTTGCGACTGGTATGTGGAATTTTCCAAGCCGCTGTTGTTTTCGGATGATGAGGCCGTGCTGGCCGAAACCCGCGCCACAATGGGCTGGGTTCTGGATCAATGCCTGATCCTGCTGCACCCGATCATGCCGTTCATCACCGAAGAACTTTGGGGCACTTACGGCAAACGCGCCAAGATGCTGGTTCACGCAGATTGGCCGACTTACGGCGCAGAACTGGTCGATCCGGCTGCTGATCGGGAAATGAACTGGGTCATCGCGCTGATTGATGACATTCGCAGTGCGCGCGCGCAGATGCATGTTCCCGCCGGTCTGAAAATCCCGATGTTGCAGGTTGAGCTGGACGATGCCGGGCGCAAGGCATGGGACAACAACGAAGCCCTGATAAAACGACTGGCCCGTGTGGACAGTTTAAGCGTTGTGGACGCAGCACCCAAAGGCGCTGTCACCATCCCAATTCAGGGCGGGTTGTTTGCCCTGCCGCTGGCCGACATCATTGATATTGGCGAGGAAAAACAACGCCTTGAAAAGTCGATGGAGAAGCTGAACAAGGAACTGGGCGCTTTGCGCGGGCGGCTGAACAACCCCAAATTTGTTGCAAGTGCACCGGAAAAAGTGGTGGCCGATAGCCGCGAGCAGGTCGCGATCAAAGAAGATGAGCTTGGCAAATTGAACGCCGCTCTGGCCCGGCTGGCGGAACTGGGGTAAATAGCCCTATGAGCGGTCCAAGATACACAAAGCTGGCGCAAAGCCTGCCTGCCTCGGTTCCCTTCGTTGGCCCCGAAACGCAGGAACGTGCGCGCGGACGTCCGTTTGATGCGCGCATTGGCGCCAATGAAAGCGTGTTCGGCCCCTCGCCGCTGGCGATCAAGGCGATGTCGGACGCGGCCGCAGATGTCTGGAAATACGGCGACCCTGAAAACCACGATCTGCGCGCGGCTTTGGCCGCACATCACAAAATTCCGTTTGAAAACATCATGGTCGGTGAAGGTGTTGATGCCCTTCTTGGCTATCTTGTGCGCCTACTGATCAACCCCGGTGACCGGGTCGTAACCTCTGCCGGGGCCTATCCAACGTTCAATTTTCACGTCGCGGGCTATGGCGGCGATCTGGTGACGGTTCCTTACCGCGACGACGCCGAAGACCCGGTAGCACTGGTTGAAAAAGCGGCAGAGGTCGGGGCAAAGCTGGTCTATCTGGCCAACCCGGACAACCCAATGGCCAGTTGGCATCAGGCCAAGGCCGTTCAGGCGGCAATCGAACGCGTGCCTGAGGGCTGCTTGTTCCTGCTTGATGAGGCCTATATCGAATTTGCGCCCGACGGCACCGCGCCGCCGTTTGATGTCAGCGACGACCGAGTGATCCGAATGCGCACGTTTTCAAAGGCTTATGGGATGGCAGGCGCACGGGTTGGTTATGCGATCGGGCACGCTGACCTGATCAGCGCATTCAACAAAATCCGCAACCATTTTGGCATGTGCCGGATATCGCAGGCCGGAGCGCTGGCGGCGCTGAAGGATCAGGATTATCTGGCGTCTGTTGTGGCCAGCGTTGCCACAGCGCGTATGGAAATTAGTCGAATTGCGAGCGAAAACGGCCTGACGGCCCTGCCCTCGGCAACCAATTTCGTCGCCATTGATTGTGGCCATGACGCAGATTTCGCCCGCGCAGTTGTAAACGGTCTGATCGCGCGCGGCGTGTTTGTGCGGATGCCATTTGCACCACCACAAGACCGCTGCATACGTGTGTCGGCGGGAAAACCCGATGATCTGGCAAAATTCGCCGCAGCCCTGCCCGATGCTTTGGCCGATGCTCTGGCGGATGCGCGCCTTGCCTGAAAAAACAATGCCGGATACGGCCTTGCCTTACCTCTTTGTTAACGCCCGGAAACTCTGGTCATGATCCAAAACATCGCCCGGCGCCTGAAGCAAAGGCAAAATCGGCTTGAACAATATTACGGTCCTGAATTCACGTCCCCCAAGGCGCGTTTCAATGCGCAACGAAGTTTCCTTTGGGACGATCACGGAATTCTCAGGTATTTTTGGGCAAATCGCGCCGAAATTTCGCCCGGCGTTTGGCGCGCGAACCAACCCTCACCCGCCCATATTGAAAAGTACAAGGATATGGGGATTCGGACGATCCTGAACCTGCGCGGTCCAAACAACAGAAGCCATTATATTTTCGAAAAATTAGCATGTGAGGCGGCGGGGATCGATCTGGTCGATCTGCAAACAAATGCCCACAGACTGGCGTCAAAAGCCACGTATCTTAAGCTACTGGATTTATTCGAGACCCTCGACAAACCGTTCCTGATGCATTGTAAATCCGGGGCAGATCGTGCGGGGCTCGCCTCGGCGCTTTACCTGATGCATATTGACGGGCTGCCGGTGGCCGAAGCAAAAAAGCAACTTAGTGCGCGTTTTATTCATTTCAAATGGCTAAAAACCGGGATTTTAGACCATATGTTGGATTCATATGAGGCAGACACAGTGGATACGAAAACGTCGATCCAAGACTGGATTGCCAACAGTTTTGACCCGAACGCTTTGAAACGGCAATTTGAAACGGCAAGAGGCGCTCCAAACCGCAATGATTGACGAGACCTTTCCCACAAAGACCCTGATCCGCTGGTATTGGCGCGGTTATGTCCGCCATGTCGTTTCGCTGATCTTAATTGCGATGTTTTTCATGATGCTGGAAGGCGGCGCGCTTGGGGCGCTCAGCTATATCATACGCCCGATGTTTGATACTATTTTTGTGGCCGGGGATCGCGACGCTGTATTTTGGGTAGGCATTGGCGTTTTCGGGATTTTCGTCATGCGCGGCATCGCCGGATTTACGCAGCGGGTGCTTATGGCCGCTGCCGGGCGGCGGATTTCAGCCGCATTGCAACGGGATTTGCTGGCCCACATGTTGACGCTGGACAGCAGTTTTTTCCAGTCAAATTCCCCCGGCAGTCTGATCGAGCGTGTTCGCGGGGATGCTGATGGCGCAGTTGGCGTCGTCACATCCACCTTTTCAGCGCTTGGGCGCGATTTTGTGGCCTTGGTTAGCTTGCTGGCTGTCGCTGTTTCGATTGACTGGCTTTGGACACTGATTGCAGTCGCCGGAGCGCCGGTCATCGTGTTGCCGGTTTTGCT
>JAHRVC010000129.1 GCA_019090885.1 Marinosulfonomonas sp. | reverse complement strand
TCCCGCCTGTCCGCGCGCTGGTAGCTCAGTTGGATAGAGTACTTGACTACGAATCAAGGGGTCGGGGGTTCGAATCCTCCCCAGCGCGCCAACACATCTGATGTAGATAGCACCTAGGTATTTCCATTGAGGCAGACCTACGCCGTCCGCGGTGACCTGCGCCCCTAGTTATCTTCTACAAAGATGTCGTGCCCGTCTGGTCAATGGACAGACAAATCAAGGCAGGACATTTGAATTCCACACGCCTCAACTTCGGCACACACCTTTCCAAACAAGCCGGACTCTGTCGTTTGAGCTTACCTGCTTGACCATTATCCTGGTGTCCAATAATACGTTTTTCGGTTAGCGGGCGTTGTGTAATGGTAAGACCTCAGCCTTCCAAGCTGATGATGCGGGTTCGATTCCCGCCGCCCGCTCCAGACAATCCGCGCAGTCGTTGTCGCCACAGTTACCCAGTTTGTTGATGCTCGCTGAGTTGTACGGCATTAATCTGTCAGGGAATATCCCGCGAAATGCCACCGCTACAATGGCCGCGTTGGCGCACCTGTGATGTGGTCGGTGATCGGCGGATCATTACCTGTCTTGAAGGTCGTGCATGCCCCGGCTATGTCCAATCCAGTGAATGAGGGTAGCGATGGCACGACAGCTTGAAGATCGGGAAAAATCCAAACAGCTTGGCGCATTAAGAGCGCTTTGGCCCTTTGTGTTGCCCTATCGGCCGATGCTGTTCGCAGCTTGTTTCGCACTGGTTTTGACGGCCGGAATTTCGCTGGTCTTGCCGCTTGCTGTGCGCCGGGTTGTTGATGGGTTTGCAAGTTCTGCCGATGCGCTGCTTGATCAGTATTTTTTGGCAGCACTTGCGATCGCTGGCCTGTTGGCACTGGGAACGGGCCTGCGGTATTATCTTGTAACGCGGCTGGGTGAACGGGTGGTTGCAGATATCCGAACTGCGGTGTTTGAGCGGATGATCGGCATGAGCCCCGCGTTTTACGAAAAAATCATGACAGGTGAGGTTCTTAGCCGGATCACAACTGATACGACGCTGATCCTGTCGGTCATCAGTTCTTCGGTTTCGATTGCGCTGCGCAATGCGCTGATCTTTGTTGGCGGACTGGCGTTGTTAATGCTGACGTCGTTAAAGTTAAGCGCGCTTGTTCTTTTGCTCGTGCCGCTGGTTATCGTGCCGATTTTGCTGCTTGGGCGGCGATTGCGCGTCCTTAGTCGGGAAAATCAGGACTGGATAGCAGCCTCGTCCGGGAATGCGTCCGAGGCGTTGCTGTCAGTGCAGACAGTGCAGGCATTTACCCACGAAAAGGCAAGTATTGGCAGTTTTTCGGATGCCACCGAACGCAGTTTTGACGCCGCACGCAAGCGGATCGGAACGCGCGCCAAGATGACGGTTATCGTCATTGCGCTGATATTCTCCGGTGTGGTCGGCGTGTTGTGGATAGGTGCGCGCGATGTGCGTGCTGGCGGTATGAGCGTGGGCGAACTGGTGCAGTTTGTGGTCTATGCGATCATGGTCGCCGGGGCCGTTGCCGCGTTGTCGGAAATCTGGGGCGAATTGCAACGTGCGGCTGGCGCAACCGAGCGGTTGGTCGAATTGTTGAAAGCAGACGACAACGTGTCAGACCCGGACGCGCCCCGCTCGCTACCCGATACCGTCAGCGGAGCGATTGAGTTCAACGACGTGACGTTCCATTACCCGTCCCGACCGGCCCAAGCCGCATTGGACGGTGTCAGTTTTCAGGTGAAACCCGGCGAAACCGTTGCGCTGGTCGGCCCGTCTGGGGCGGGGAAATCGACCGTTATTCAGTTGCTGCAACGGTTCTATGATCCGCTCAAAGGCGGAATTTTGATCGACGGAATTGATCTGCGTTCACTGCGCCGCACCGATTTTCGTCAGGCAATTTCGCTGGTGCCGCAGGATCCGGTGATTTTCGCAATGACTGCGCGCGAGAACATCCGCTTTGGCCAACCCGATGCCAGTGACGCCGATGTCGAGGCGGCCGCCAAAGCTGCCGCTGCGCATGGCTTTATCACCGCGCTGCCGGATGGCTATGACAGCGACGTTGGCGAGCGCGGCATAATGCTGTCTGGCGGTCAAAAACAACGCATTGCCATAGCGCGTGCCATCCTGCGTGATGCCCAGATTTTGTTGCTGGACGAAGCGACGTCGGCACTGGATGCAGAAAGCGAACTGGCGGTGCAGAAAGCGGTTGATGCAATGTCGCGTGATCGCACAACTTTGATTGTGGCGCACCGACTTGCAACGGTCAAAAAGGCCGATCGGATATTGGTTTTTGATCAGGGAAAGATCGTAGCATCTGGCACACATAAAGCGCTGGTTGCTGAAGGTGGCCTATACGCACGCCTTGCAAAATTGCAGTTCACATCTGGTGCGATCGAGGCCTGACCAAAGCCCCCGACGGGTCGATTTAATCTGAAAATGCAGCGGCTGTTCAGAATGTAACCAAGTCAGAGATTTTGTGACGTCCCTTGCGGCATACTCGAATTGTCGCCATCCTCATAAAAAATGCGCAAAATGCCTGCTCGGGCAAGGGGAGTAGACCTATGGCCAGATTTGCCACTGTCGCAGACCGCGACGCAATCGAAAATGAGATGCCTTGGGCCGATCAGCCGGTGCCCAAAACGATGTATGGGTTCATGGCAGATGTTGTCGCCCGGCATGGGGATCGAAACGCGCTGACATTTCAGCTTTTATCCGGTCCAACTGACAAGGCCGAAACCCTGACATGGCGCCAATTCAACGATAAAAGCGTGCAGGCCGCCAACCTGTTTCGCAGCCTTGGAATAGGCGAAAAGGATGCCGTCGCTTATATATTGCCCAACTGTAATGAGATTGCCATCACGATGATTGGCGGCACGATTGCTGGCATTGCCAGCCCGATCAACCCGCTGCTGGAGCCAGAGCAGATCGCCGCCATTTTGCGGGAAATCGGTGCCAAAGTTGTTGTGACTCTGCGCTCTTTTCCCAAGACTGATGTGGCCCAGAAAGTCGCCCAAGCCCTTGCCTTGGTCCCGGAAGTTGAAACCGTTCTGGAAGTTGACCTACTTCGATATCTGACACCCCCAAAATCGTGGATCGTGCCGCTTTTGCGCCCCAAAAACCCGGTTGCTCATTCGGCGCGGACCCTTAGTTTCAATGCCGAGTTGGCCAAGCAATCCACCACGCTCGACTTTGCCGATAGCCCCGGCGACAGGGTGGCGGCCTATTTTCATACTGGCGGAACCACAGGAATGCCCAAAGTTGCCCAGCATAAATACAGCGGGATGATTTATAACGGGTGGCTGGGGAAAACGCTGCTGTTTACCGAAGATGATACTGTCATGTGCCCGCTGCCGCTTTTCCATGTGTTTGCCTGCCATGTGATCCTGATGGCGATGATTGCTTCGGGGGCGCATATGATATCGCCCACTCCGGCGGGATATCGGGGTGACGGTGTTTTTGCCAACATGTGGAAACTGGTTGAGCGCTGGAAAGTGTCGTTCATTATTATTGTGCCGACAGCGATTTCCGCGCTGATGCAGCGTTCGGTTGATGCTGATATTTCCAGCCTGAAAACCGTGTTTTCCGGCTCTTCGCCATTGCCTGTTGAACTGTATAAACGGTTCGAACAAGCAACCAAAGTTGCTGTCATCGAGGGCTATGGCCTGACCGAAGCGACCTGTCTGGTGGCGTGTAATCCGTTAGATGGACCAAAGAAAATCGGCTCGGTTGGTATTCCGTTTCCCTATACTGATGTCAAAATTTTAAACTGCGCGCCTGATGGAGCCGTGATCAACGAACTTGGCCCAGAGGAAGTGGGCGAGATTTGTGTGTCAAATCCCGGTGTTTTTGTGGGCCACACTTATTCTGAAAATGAGAAAAATTCAGGACTGTTCGCACAAGAGAGGTTTCTGCGGACAGGTGATCTTGGCCGTTTGGACGGCGACGGTTACCTATGGATAACCGGCCGGTCCAAGGATCTGATCATTCGCGGAGGGCACAATATTGATCCTGCCGAAATTGAAGAAGCGCTTGCGGGCCATGAAGCCGTGGCTTTCGTCGGGGCCATCGGCCAGCCTGATAGTTTCGCAGGCGAACTGCCATGCGCCTATGTCGAATTGATTGAGGGTGCCAAGGTTTCGGTTGAGGAGCTGATGGAATTCGCAGTGGCGCATGTGCAAGAGCGGGCCGCACATCCAAAATACATCGAAATCTTGCCAGAGCTGCCAAAAACCGCCGTTGGAAAGATTTTTAAGCCAGAACTACGCAAACTCGCGATTACACGGGTGTATAATCAGGCTCTTGAGGCAGCTGGGCTTGCGGCCAAGGTGGTCAGCGTTTTGGACGATAAACACCGTGGATTGTTGGCGCAACTTTCAAGAACAGGAACAGTTGACGATGTCGCAGTGACCAAAGTTCTTGGCGAATTTACGCGTCCGTGGAAATGGACCGACGATAGTTGAGGTGGTTCACCACCCCGAAAATAACGCCGATGCCACCAGAGTTTGTGTGATTCACTAAATTTAAGTGCATTGGTGCAAGGATACCCCCACGCAAAAAGACTCGATTGGCGGAATGCCGCGCAGGCGTCGAACCTATGCCCTATTCTTGCCGCATTATGTTGGTGTCTTGGTTCTGGGTAATAAAGTGAGGTGAAACATGGTCATTGTATTTATAGCACTCGGCATAGTTTTTGGCGGTATCAGCGCTATTTTAACTATGGTGTCTGGTGGCACCTTCTTGTTCGCACTTTTGGTCTACAGCGGTGTTGGCACACTTTCGGTATTAGGTGGAATTTTGGGCATGATGCTGTTTGGTGGTAATCGTTTCGCAAAACCCGACTGGGACAATCCACAATCTGTATCTGCCTGAACGCTCAGTTCAGAACGACAGAATAGCGGACAATCCGATTGTTGTCTGAATCCGATATATAGTAACGGTTTCCTAAAACAACGACGCCCTCGGGATCGTCGAACTTGTTCACCCCTAGTCCGGGCTGGCCATCCCCCAACACCCCCAGCAACGTCCCGCCATCGGGCCCATCAGGGTCGATCAGCAATATGCGATGCGCATCCTGATCTGCGACAACAAGGCGGCCAAAGTCGTCAAAATCCAAATACCTTGGTCCCATAAACCCAAATTTTTCGTGGTCTAGGACCAAAATGCGCTTCAGATCGGGTGAATATTTAACAAGCCGGCGGGCCGCATTATCGGCCACCCAGACATTTCCCTGCGGATCCTCGGCCACATCATGCGCTCCGCCGTGCCCGCTCGCTGTTGCTATCAGTGTGCTACCTTCAAATGCCGCCAGCACGCCAAGGCCACTGGCCATCGCATAGATGCGCCCATTGCTATGTGCCAGCGCGCCTTCGGTCCGTGGGGCGCTTAGCGCAAGATCGGGCTGCTTCCCGGCGTTGGCCACATCACTGTAAACGGCCGCCACGCTGACGCCGGTGACCGCGATGACTGTCGTTCCCAGAGCATTGATCGAAATGTCATGAACGCCCGGCAGCGCGCCTTCGCCAAGGATATCGACCACCTCAAGCGTGTCGGGGTCCATGATGACGATGCGTGCGCCAAATTTATCTGCGATATACAGCCTACCATCCAAGCCGACTTCCAGATCATGGGGATCATTCAAAACCGGATCGCTGGCCAGATCAAAACTGGCAAATGGTGCGCTGTTAGAAATCTGGGCGCCAACAGGCGAGACCCAAAAAGTTGTCAAAAAAAGGCACAACAGCCGCACTACAAATCCCCCAGTCATGCGAAAACCCTAGCAGGTCGGCGTTTGCAATCCAATCACAGCGCCGTTACCACCGAGTTTCCCGACAGGCAGCGGTGTTCCTTTTGATAGAGAGTGGCACAGCAGTCGAAAATCTGGGATAAAGATTGCGTGGTACTTGGCGCGGGCATTTGAACGAGAAATATCAAGAATGAATTTTCGAAGCGCGACCCTCGTGGCGGGTTCAATAAGTCTGGTTTCGGCGGCAATTCTGGTCATTATTGGGTTGATTACTGGCGCTATTGAACCTGCGATTGCGGCGTTCGGCCTTGTCTTTTTCTACATGGCAACAACGTTTCACATGCTCAAATTCAGCGCTTTGCTTATGGCCGGGGCTGCCCTGATTGCCGGGGTGTTTTATTTGGTTTTGGGGCGGGATATAGGTGCGCTGCTGCATTCGGCTGGGCGAATAACCTACTTACCCGCCTTGATAATTGTCCTTTCGGTGTTTCGCACGGCTGCACAAAATGCGCCAATAATTAACGTTGCTGGACGATACATTGTTAATCAACCGCCAAGCCGACGGTACCTGTTGCTTACGGGCGGTGCCAATGTTCTGTGCGTCTTGTTAAATGTCGGTGGCTTCGCTCTTTTGCATGAAATCGGTATACGCGCCGTGCGGCAAGGTAAGAACAAGTCCAAACGAACGATAGAAATTCAGGACCGGCGGATAACCCGCGCCACGATCGTCGGGTTTTCTTCGACATTCTTTTGGTCGCCGTTTGGCCTTTCGTTGAACCTTTGTCTGGCGTTTTTACCCGGCACAACCTGGCTTGGGTTTGCCCCGATTGGTATTGCAATATCGATTGTTTTCATTTCAATCGGATGGTTTCTAGACAGGCTTGAAAAAGCCTCTGGAAACAGCACCGTGCCAGAGCCGGAAAAAGGCGGGGCCAAAGCCTTGCTTGGGATGTTGCTCATGATGCTAATGCTCACAGGAGCGGCGGTTCTGGGTGAAAAGGTTTTCCGCATCCCGCTTCAGGCGGTTATCCTGATAATCATCCCTTTGTTCGCTTTTCTATGGGCAATGGCGGCAAAATTTCCTGAAAAAGAAGCATTTTCGGATGCGGGAAATTTGGCAGTGAAGGCGTTTCGCCAACTTCCAATGATTGCCAATGAGGTTGCGATCCTGACCGCCGCCAGTTGTCTTGGACTGCTGGTTGCTGGTTTGTTGCCGCCCGAGTTTGTGATCCAGATCATGAGCCAAGCCGAGCATTCGCCAAGCATATTAGGTGCCGGCATAGTGTTAACGATTTTCTCTTTGGCGATCGTGGGAGTTAACCCAATGGTCCCAGCAACGGCTATCCTGACGGCTGCCGTATCCACCGATATTCAGATTTCCGCGCATTTTCTGATGGCAGCAATTATTATCGGCTGGGCCTCAGCGATGACGATATCCCCGACAACGGCGACAATTGCGATTGCTTCCAGCCGACTTAATAAAAACCCGTTTCGTGTTGGCCTGATCTGGAATGGCCTTTTCGGATGTTGTGCAGTGGCGGCTGGCGTGCTGTTGATGTTCTTGTGGGCTTAAGGCAGGATCTGCACGGCCCTCTGATTTCAGTCTCCGGCTTTCGTGCACTTACTGGGACGTCGCGACGAGATAGCAAAAGAGAATAACTTGATGAAGACCACTTCAGATACGGGGGTCGAATTTGCCCCGGAGCACGACCAACCGGTTCGCTATATGCAACGCACACGCGATTGGTATCTGGCACTTGGTTATGGCAATCCATATGTCTGGGCGCACTATCTGGATGTGCCGTTTCAGCCACTTAAAAAGCCGCTTTCTGATAGCCGGGTGGTGGTTATTACCACGGCAGCGCCTTATCAGCCCGACAAAGGCCCCCAAGGACCGGGAGCGCCCTACAACGGTTCGGCAAAATTCTACAAAACCTACTCGGGCGACAGCACAAAAGAACACGACTTACGGGTCGCACATGTGGGTATTGATCGCGTGCACACCAGCATGAAAGACAGCCGGGCGTGGTTTCCGCTGGCTGCATTGCACGAGGCAGCGAAGGCGGGACAAATTGGTGAAGTTGCACCGCGTTTTCATGGCGTGCCGACCAACCGTAGCCAGCGGCACACATTGAGCGTTGATTGCCCCGAGGTGCTGGCCAGATGCCAGCAAGATGGCGTTGATGTCGCCATCCTCGTGCCAAACTGCCCGATCTGCCACCAGACGCTTTGCCTGATCGCTCGGCATCTGGAACAAAACGGCATTTCTACCGTGGTCATGGGATGCGCCAAGGACATCGTGGAATATTGCGGCGTGCCGCGTTTTTTGTTTAGTGATTTTCCGCTTGGAAATGCAGCTGGTCGGCCAGATGATCCAGCATCACAACGCCAAACGCTTGATCATGCTTTGTCGCTTTTGAAAGCAGCCTCGGGGCCGCGCACGACGATGCAAAACCCGCAACGTTGGAGCGATGACGCGGACTGGAAGCTTGACTATTCCAACATTGAACGCATTTCCGAAGACGAAGTTTCTCGACTGCGCGCCGAAACGGATCGCGAAAAAGAAAAAGCGCGCAAAATCCGTGAAACAACACTGACTGCCGAAAAGGGCTGATAATGACACGACCGTTTGAAGGCGTTCGAATTCTTGATTTTACCCGTTATTTTGCGGGGCCATTTGGAACCTACCAGTTCGCGCTGCAAGGGGCTGACGTGATAAAAATCGAACCACCGGGCGGCGAAGAATACCGCACGGCCTTGCTGGATCAGGAATGGGCCGACCGCAAGTTGGCCCCGGCCTTTATGTCGCTCAATGCCAACAAACGTTCAATGATGCTGGACCTGCGCAAACCAGAGGCAGTTGAGATCATCAAGCGTCTTGTGAAAGACGCGGATATCGTCTGGGAAAACTTTCGCCCCGGTGTGATGGACCGGCTTGGGATTGGCTATGACACGCTATCGCAGATCAACCCACGCCTGATTTATTGTGCGGTATCCGGGTTTGGGCAGACTGGCCCGGCGGCAAAAATGGCGGCGTTTGACGGCAAAATTCAAGCCATGTCCGGGATCATGACGATGACCGGAGTGCCTGAAAATGGGCCAATGCGCGCGGGTTTTGCGGTTTGCGATCTGATCGCTGCGATGACGGCGGCATTTGCGGTTTCCAGTGCTCTTTATCAGCGCGAACACACTGGCAAAAGCCAAATGGTTGATGTTTCGTTGCTGGATTCGACGCTGAATTTCCTGACCCAGCATGTGACCGAATATAACGTCACCGGCCATGTGCAAAAGCAATATGGAAACCTGTCCGTCACGCGCAAGCCAACCGCAGACCGTTTTGCATGTGGTGACAGTTTTATTGTGCTGGCGGTGTTGACTGAGCCCCAGTTCGTCAACCTGATAAAAACTTTGGGCCGCGCTGATGCACTGGAAGATGAGCAGTTTGCCGACTGGCCCGCGCGGACCGTCAATACGCTGGCCTTGCGAGCCGTAATAGAAGAGGCCATGAAAGACGGTGATCCGGACGATTGGGAACAACGGTTAACGGACGCGGATGTGCCCTGTTCGACGATCAAGTCAATCGACGAAGCTATTGCCCATCCGCAGATCGCGCATCGGGAATTTTTGCAAACGGTTGATACAGATTTTGGGCCTGTGACTCTGCCTGGCCCCGGATTTCGCCTTGAGCATGGCACCGGAAAAGTTGATCGCGCACCTGCGTTGCCGGGCCAGCATTCCGAAGAAATTCTGTCAGAAGCCGGGTATTCTGACGCGGAAATCGAAGATCTTCGCGCAAAAAATGTGTTCTGAGAAATGCCGATGCTTTTTTGCATGGTGGCCCACCTGTTAGGGGCCAGCGCGTGCGCACATCGAAAAAATGGTGCTGCCGCGGAGATTCGAACTCCGGACCTCTCCCTTACCAAGGGAGTGCTCTACCCCTGAGCTACGGCAGCATCATTGCGTGCGCGGCTGATTAGACGTATTTCGCCTGTGAAGCAAGCGCAAACTAGACGCTGATTGCATGCTGCGCTAGGAACGATCACATGGAAACCAGATCCGGCAAAATGCCACCCAAAAAGACGCCCGATGACCGGAAAGACCGGCTTAAAACGGCGCTAAAAGCAAACCTGAAACGTCGCAAGGCGCAGGCGCGGGTGCGAAACTCGCCGGACATAGAAAAAGACTGAGGCAGGCAATGGATTCAATCATCGTTAAGGGCGGCGCACCGCTGCAGGGCACAATACCAATCGCCGGGGCCAAGAACGCCTGTCTGACACTGATGCCGGCAACGTTGCTGTCCGAAGAGCCGCTGACGCTGACCAATGCACCGCGCCTGTCTGACATCGCGACGATGACGGAACTGTTGCAGTCATTGGGGGCCGAAGTTTCCAGCCTGCAAGACGGGCGGGTTCTGGCGATGTCGACGCATCAAAAGATCAACCATGTGGCGGATTACGATATTGTGCGCAAAATGCGGGCCTCGAACCTTGTTCTTGGGCCGTTGCTGGCGCGCGAAGGACAAGCGGTGGTGTCGATGCCCGGCGGCTGTGCAATCGGCGCACGCCCGATGGATTTGCATATTCATGGGCTGGAAGCGCTAGGGGCCGAGATTGAGCTAAAGGACGGCTATTTGCATGCCAAGGCGGTTGGCGGGCTGAAAGGCGCGAAAATCCATTTGCGGGTGGCCTCGGTCGGGGCGACAGAGAATATCCTGATGGCCGCGACTTTGGCCAAGGGCACGACGGTTATCAGTAACGCGGCGCGCGAACCTGAAATCGGTGATCTTGCGACCTGCCTGCGTGCAATGGGCGCCCAGATTGAGGGTGATGCCACCGGCACAATCACAATTCAGGGCGTTGACCGGCTGCACGGTGCGACCCATTCGGTCATTGCTGATCGGATCGAGCTTGGGACATTTATGCTGGCACCCGCGATTGCCGGGGGCGAGGTTGAATTGCTTGGCGGGCGGATCGAACTGGTCCAAGCCTTTTGCGAAAAACTGGATGCGGCGGGTATATCGGTTGAGGAAACCGACAAAGGCCTGAAAGTCGCGCGCAAGAATGGCCGGGTTAGCGCCGTAGATGTGCGCACCGAAGTTTTTCCGGGTTTTCCCACCGATCTGCAGGCGCAAATGATGGCCCTGCTTTGCACCGCCGACGGCACCAGCGTGCTGGAGGAAACGATTTTTGAGAACCGCTTTATGCATGCGCCGGAATTGATGCGCATGGGGGCCGAGATTGACGTGCAGGGCGGCACCGCTACCGTTACTGGCGTGGATCGCCTGAAAGGTGCACCGGTCATGGCCACAGATTTGCGGGCCTCGGTCTCGCTTATTCTGGCGGGGCTTGCGGCCGAAGGTGAAACGCTGGTCAGCCGGGTCTATCATCTTGACCGGGGCTATGAGCGGATCGAAGAAAAGCTGCGCGCAGTTGGCGCCAGCGTTGAGCGGGTTAGTAGCTGATGGTCCAAGACGCCCGATTTGAAGATGGTGATGATTTACCGCTGAACTTGCAGGCCTTGGATAAGGACGACTTGCAGGTAATCTCGGCGCTGACACAAGACGCGGTTTTTCCGGCGGCTGAAATGCAGTGGGATCGCAGTGCGCGCCGGTTTGCAATTCTGATCAATCGTTTCAGATGGGAACAGCAAGCCACCACTGCACCCGAACGGGTTCAGGCGGTTTTGGTGATTAGCGATGTGGTGAACGTCGCAAGTCAGGGTGTCGAGCGCAGCGATAAGGATTTAATCCTGTCGATGCTGGAAATCAGTTTTGCCCCCGGCGATGATGGCACCGGGCGGCTGGAAATTACATTGGCAGGCGACGGGGCTTTGGCGATAGATGTTGAGGCGCTGGAAGTCACCCTTAAGGATGTCACCCGCGCTTATGTGGCGCCATCACGTAAGGTGCCGCAGCACCCTTGATCGGCGCCGGGGTTGAGCCTTGGCCCGCGCATCGTTAAGCCCGTTTGAAAGGAGTCTCAGGATGCCGCAATTCCTTTCGACAACAGACGCAGATTTTGAAGCCAAATTCGCCACACTGCTGGGCCAAAAGCGCGAAGACTCGCCGGATGTGGACGGGGTTGTTGCCTCGATCATCGCGGACGTGCGTGCGCGCGGCGACGCGGCAGTGATTGAGTTCAGCGAAAAGTTTGACAGAATTGCGCTACAGCCCGATACGCTGGCGTTTTCATCCGATGAGATTGAAGCTGAATGCGCCCGTGTTCCGCAAGTTGAGCGCGAGGCGCTGGTTCTGGCGGCACAGCGCATCCGGGCTTACCATCAGCGCCAAGTTCCCAAAGATGAAAGCTGGACGGATGAAAGCGGCGCAACACTGGGTTGGCGCTGGACACCGGTTTCGGCGGCGGGGCTGTATGTTCCGGGTGGTTTGGCGTCTTACCCGTCATCGGTCTTGATGAACGCGATTCCTGCAAATGTAGCCGGTGTTGAACGGCTGGTGATCTGTGTCCCCACGCCGGATGGCAAGGTGAACCCGCTGGTTTTGTTGGCAGCAAAAATTTCGGGCGTTAAAGAGATTTATCGCATTGGCGGGGCGCAGGCGATTGCGGCGATGGCCTATGGCACGGAAACGATATCCCCGGTCGACAAGATTACCGGCCCCGGAAACGCTTATGTAGCGGCCGCCAAACGACGGGTTTTTGGTAAGGTCGGGATCGACATGATCGCCGGACCGTCGGAGATTTTGGTCATTGCTGATCGCCACAATGATCCCGACTGGATCGCGCTTGATCTGTTGTCACAAGCCGAACATGACGAAAACGCGCAGTCGATCCTGATAACAGATGATCCGGATTTCGCGCAGACTGTGTCTGACGCAGTTAATTTACAGCTTGAGACACTGGAACGAGGCGCGATTGCTGGTGCAAGCTGGCGTGATTTCGGCGCGGTTATTATCGTGCGTAACATGGGCGAAGCGGCGGCGCTTTCAGACCGGATTGCACCAGAGCATCTGGAACTTTGTGTGCAGAACCCCGATGCACTGGCAGATAACGTGCGCCACGCTGGCGCAATTTTTCTGGGCGGCTGGACGCCTGAGGCAATCGGCGACTATGTCGGCGGCCCAAATCATGTGCTGCCTACGGCGCGCTCGGCGCGGTTTTCATCCGGCTTGTCTGTGATTGATTTCATGAAACGCACGACGCTGGCCAAAATGTCGCCACAGGCAATGAAAAATGTTGGGCCCGCTGCGGTGACGCTTGCGAGTTCGGAAGGTTTGCAAGCGCATGGCTTGTCGGTACAGGCCCGTTTGGATCAGTTGAACCGGGTGCGTGGATCATGACCCGGCTGATCGAAATTGACGTTGACGACAGTGGACGGCTTGATCCGACCCCTGAAATTGAGCAGGAACGCCGCGTCGCGATTTTTGATTTGCTTGAAGACAACAGCTTTACCCTGTTGGGGCGCGCGGCTGACAATGACGGCCCGTTAAAGTTGCGTCTGGCCATTCGCGATCAGCGGCTGGTGTTTGAATTGCGCCGTGAAGATGATGAACTGGCGGCGGAGTTTCACTTGTCGCGTGGGCCGTTCCGACAGGTCATCAAAGATTACTATATGATCTGCGCAAGCTATTTTGATGCCGTCAAAACGATGTCCCCCAGTCAGATTGAAACGATCGATATGGCCCGGCGTGGTATCCACAATGAGGGTGCGCGTGTTCTTCAGGAACGGTTGGCAGGTAAGGCCGAGGTTGACGCCGATACCGCCCGGCGATTGTTCACGCTTATCAGCGTTTTGCGGGCGGGGGTTTAGTACATGACATCCGCATTGCCAGGATCAATTCTGTTTTGTTGCGATCACAACGCGGTGCGGTCACCGATGGCCGAAGGGCTGATGAAAAAGCTGTATGGTCAGGGATGTTACGTCCAGTCGGCCGGGGTTAAGAACGATCTTGAGGTTGATGGTTTCGCCGTCGCTGTCTGTCAGGAGCTGGGAATTGAACTGGCGCGCCACAAATCGCGTTCATTCCATGAAATGCAGCAGTTTGGCGAGGATTTGTCCGGCTTTGATCTGATTGTGGCGCTGTCGCCTGCGTCCCATGAATTGGCGCAACAGCTGACCCGACTTTATCACCTGACCGTCGAATTCTGGCCCATTCTGGATCCGACAGGCAAGGAAGAAACACGCGAGGGTAAGCTGGTCCGCTATCGTGTGGCGCGCGACCAGATTCACGAAAAACTGATCGAGCGGTTCGGTCCGGCGACGGCGTCCAGCCAATAAACAGTTGTTAAATAGACCTTAGATTGCGTCGCCGGTCGAGAATATCGTTTCAACCCTTGTAAATTTGCCCGATAAGTCGCATCTAACCCGCGCCCGCACTTTTAGCGGGAAACGCAAAGATGGAGTAAACATGGCCAAGGAAGAAATGCTCGAATTCCCCGGTGTCGTGAAGGAACTCTTGCCTAATGCGACATTTCGGGTCGAGCTTGAAAACGGCCATGAGATCATCGCGCATACGGCAGGAAAGATGCGCAAGAACCGCATCCGTGTTCTGGCAGGCGACAAGGTGCAGGTCGAGATGACCCCCTATGATCTGACCAAAGGTCGGATCAACTACCGCTTTAAGTAAGGCGCGTTTTGCGCCTCATCCTCGGTTCAGGCAGCCCGCGCCGCAAGGAATTGCTGGCGCAATT
>JAHRVC010000128.1 GCA_019090885.1 Marinosulfonomonas sp. | reverse complement strand
TGATCTGACATGTTGCTCTCCTGATTTTGAAGAGCATTGATTCAGAATATTCTCAACCGCGCAATCAATTAATGGGTCCTGACCCTAGGCATTCAATGCGAATTTTATCGCAAATTCCCGGCGTTCCTGATCCTGATCTTCACCGTTTTGCAAAAGCTCCGCGCGGGGTTTTCTATCGTGGGTCACCGGCTCGACGCAAAAAAGATTGCTCCCCGGTTCTGCGCGGCGATGCGTTTGTAACCAAGGCAGGTTTTTGCTGTCTGTGCTGATCTCAATTGCGCTGTCTGATCCGGGCAGGCCGTCGGCGACACGCACAATGTTGGGGCCTGAAAGTGGCCCGTGAATACGCGTTTGCGGATCGCCTTCCAGCATGTCGTTTCTTGGTGTCCCATTGCAACTTACCTGCGTGGACGGGGAAATCAGCGGAAACCCAAGATTGATGTGATAGAGGGCGAGTATTGGGGCGTGTGGGGTGACGGTGATCACGTCCTCAAGCAGAATTGTGTTCTGCGCGATAGGCACGCTGATCCGGCGGTTCAGCCGATACGTCGCTCCGTTTGGTGACGCCTGAACAACCTCAGCCTGAGCCACGAACATCGCGTCTGGGCCGCTGCCAGTCTGGCGGACCGACACATCGCCTGCTGGCTTTAGCGCCATTGTTCCATGCAGCGGATAGGCGTGGCCATCATGCGTTACCGGCTGGCGGATGTGGTCAAACCCACAGGTCGCCATCAGCCCGCCAAGGGCGTCCTCCATCGTCAGCCCTTCGCGCCATGTTGGCAGCCCGTTCGGCCCCATCCACGCAAACGGATAGCCGTTTTGCCAGACTTGCCCTATATCAAGACAGCGGTCGGGCAGCAGTTCCACACATAACCCGGTAGCGTTGCGGATCTGGATCAGACGTGTGCCAGCCTCGGGCCCACTGTCAAAACGCATTTGTCGTATTCCGGCAATCTGGGTCGGGTCACCCAGAAGATCGGCAAGCTGGCCTTGCGTCAGATCATGGCCAATTGTGGTGCTCACATCAGCCACGGGTCAGGCACAGGCCACTGTCGATATCGAAAATATGCCAATTGTCTTTTGTGGGTGCCAGATGCAGAACTGTGCCTCGTGCAAGGCTTTCGGCAAGTTTTCCATCACGGCGCAGATCCATCCGGAGGGTGATGTTCGCCCCCTCGGCCTGCCCAACAACAAAAACGTCCTGCCCTGTGAACTCGATGGCATCAACGGTAAGGGCCAATGACCCGTCGTTTGCCGATTTCAGCACCTCGAAATGTTCCGGGCGGATGCCAAGCTCAACATCTTTCCCAATGCTCCCCGCCGCTTCGAGCTGTTTAAGCCGTGCTTTGGATGCAGGCAGGTTGATCTGGTTCAGCTTCAATTCATCACCATCGCGGGTAAGCGGGCCGGTCAGAATATTGATTTCGGGTGAACCGATGAACCCGGCGACGAACCGGTTAGCGGGCGAGCGATAGATATCCTTCGGCGTCCCAACTTGCTGGATTTTCCCGCCGTCCAAAAGCACAATACGATCCGCCATGGTCATCGCTTCGATCTGGTCATGGGTGACAAAGATCGAAGTTGCGCCAAGCCGGTCATGCAGCTCGCGCAGTTCCAGCCGGGTGCGGGCGCGCAACTTGGCGTCGAGGTTGGAAAGCGGTTCGTCGAACAGGAAAACGCTTGGCTGGCGGACGATCGCGCGGCCCATAGCTACGCGTTGGCGCTGGCCACCGGAAAGCTGACCGGGCTTTCGATCTTCAAAGCCACGCAAGCCCAGAATGTCCAACGCCTGATCCAGACGTTTCTGCACCTCGGCCTCTGGCGCTTTGCGCATCCGCAGGGCGAAGGTCATGTTTTCAGCGACGCTCATATGCGGGTAAAGCGCGTAAGACTGAAACACCATCGCCATGTCACGGTCGCTTGGGTCGATGTGTGTCACGTCGCGGCCATCCAGTTGGATCGTGCCACCACTGATATCTTCCAGACCGGCGATAATCCGTAGAAGCGTGGATTTCCCACTGCCCGATGGCCCGACCAGCGCCACGAATTCCTTGCTTTCGATGGTCAGGTCCAGATCATCGATTACGGTGGTAGCACCGTAGGATTTAGAAATTGAGTTTAGTTGTACTTCGGCCATTCGGCCCCCCTATTTCACGGCGCCGGCCAGAAGGCCGCGCACGACAAAGCTTTGACCGACCAGAATAAGCGTCAGCGCCGGGATCATCGACATTGCTGCCCCGGCCGCCATTTCCCCGTATCTGATCTCGTATTCCTGCGCATAGGTGGCGATGGCCACCGGCGCTGTCATTGTGTCTGTTGAACTGAGCGTCAGAGCGATCGCAAAATCGCTCCATGAAAAGATGAACATCAGCGCCGATGTCGCGATCAGCCCGCCACGCACCAATGGCATCACGATGCGCCAGAACATGGCACCGTTGGAACAGCCATCCATCCGTGCGGCCTGAATCAGATCCTCGGGCAGGGCGGTGACGAAGGTCATCATCAAAAACAATGCCATCGGCAGGTTGAACACAACATGGGTCGCGATCAGCGCGAAGTAAGTGCCATGCAGCCCGACAGCGGCAAACATCTGATACCAAGATCCCACGAAGGTCAGCGTTGGCAGCATGTGAAACAAAAGCGCCCAGCCAAGCACCGACCAGCGGATCCAGTCGGGCATTTTCAGGCGGGCCAGCGTAAAGGCCGCCATGGTGGCAATAACGATGACGATCAATGTCGAAGCGGTCGCCACGATCGCGCTGTTAAGCAAGTTCGCCAGGAAATTAGATTGCCTCGAAAACAGCAACTGTTCGAAGTTTCGCCATGTGAAGGGGGCAAATATTTTGCCGGTCAGAATATCAATCTGAAACTTGAAAGCGTTGGACAGAACCCAGACCATTGGCCCGAGGATCAAAAACGCATAGCCCCAGACAAGCGTGTTTGAAAACAGCCGCCCCGCGCTTAGTCGCCGCACACTCATTCTTCGCCCCCCTTATTGCCGGATCGGCGTTGGATAAGGCCGTTTGCCACGATGATCATCAGCGCGACGGCAAACAGCGTAACCACCGACATGGCCGAGCCGTCGCCAACCCTGTCTTGACTGAAAAAGACCCGATAGATCGAAAAATTCACCACTTCGGTAGAGGTTCCCGGCCCTCCGGAGGTCAGCAAATAGACCTCATCAAAGACCTTGAAAGACAGGATAATTCGGAAAACGACAGTGATAACGATGGTCGGCAGCATCATCGGAACGACGATGTGGCGCATTTCCTGCCAGAAGCTCGTTACATCAAGACGCGCGGCTTCCAGCACTTCGGTATCAAGTGATTCCAGCCCTGCGAGCATCAGCAGAAAGACAAATGGCGTCCAGTGCCAGATATCGACCAGCATGATCGAGCCGAGCGCGATATCCGGATTGCCCAGCCAATCAACCGTCGGCAGGCCGGCCATCGACAATAGCCCGTTGATCAGGCCAAATTCGCGCCCCATAATCAGGCGCCACATCGTGCCGATCACAATCGGCGGAATGACAATCGGCAGCAGAAAAATGCCAGTAAGGATTGGCCGCCCGAAAGAGCCAGCCCGCATCACCGCGAGCGCCATGGTAAACCCCAGCAGCATCTGGACGGTGACAACGCTAACCGCAAAGATCAGCGTATTGCGCACACCCGCCCAGTAAATCTCTTCTTCGTTAAACAGGTATTTGTAATTTTCCATCCCGACGAAATCGTAGATGGCGGATCCGTCCTGCCATGTAACCTTGAAAAGGCTAAGGCCAAGCAGGTTGAGAACCGGAAATGCGGAAAGCGCCAGAAAGACGATAATGACGGGCGCAAGAGACAGGTAGACCCATCGCTTATTGCGCTTGGTTGTATCGCCGGTTTGAGGATTTGCAGCAGGTTTCACTATCTGGGCCTTCGAACGGTAGATTACCTGCCCCGCCGTCGGCGACGGGGCAGGTTAATAGAATTAAAGGTTTGGACCGCGTGTCACAGTGTAACCTTCACGCTTCATGATTGTCTCTATCCCATCTGCAGCACCGTTCAGTGCCTCAGCTACGGACAATTCGCCAATCACAGCGCGGTTCAGGTTCAGCGCAACCGCATCGGAAATCTCGGCAGCTTGTGCAACCGGCAGACCCATCACAGCGTTTGCTGCGTTGGCCGAATAAGCGTCGATGAAACGATAACGATCGTCACCTGCAAGGCTAGAATCGCCAAGGTCACCACGCACCGGCACACCACCGGCTTCAACGTAAGCCACCTGAACTTCTTTGCTCTGGAACCAGTCAAGGAAGGTCATCGCTGCTTCTTGCCGCTCAGCCGAGATGTTCTTTGGAACACCACCGACCCAATGACCGGCAGAGGTTGCCTGACCACCGTTCGGACCCGTCGGAATAAGCGCTGCATTGATCTTGCCCACAACTGCGGATTTTTCCGGATTTTCCAGACCGCCCCATGCGCCGATCACAGCAATTGCCTGTGCGCCGCGACCTGTCGAGATCAGCTGAATAAGCTCACCCTGTTCGACAGCACCCGAGCTTGGCGGGCCAGCGTTCTGGGCCAGATCAAGATAGGTTTCCAACGCCGCTTTTCCAGCAGCAGTATTGATTTTGACCGCCAGACTTCCGTCGGCCTGAATGTCAAAAAAGCTGCCGCCGTGGCTGAACAGATACGGGGTAAAGTTGTAAACGATCGAGCTACGGCCAGCACGCGGAATAAAGCCATAGGCATCGCCGCTGTCCTTGATCGCCTTGGCGTTTGCCATCAGCTCATCCCAAGTTTTGGGTTCGCTAAGGCCAAGCTTTTTATAGACGTCTGTGTTGTAATACAGAACCTGAACGTTGCCGTTCAGCGGCACACCCATCAGGGTGCCGTCGGCAGCAAACGTGCCAGAGTCTGCGTTCCAACTAACGGTTGAACCATAATCGAGCACACCGTCCTGCAGGGCGTATCCGTCACGCAGATCACCCAAAGGTGCAAGGAAGCCGCCGGAATAAAGCTCGGACAGCCAAAGTGAATTGACGTTCACGATGTCAAAGGTGCCGGAAGAGCCGCGGACCGAATTGCGGATTTTTTCAAGCAATCCGCCAAATGGTGTGACGTCCAGCTCAATCTTATTGCCGGTTTCGTCTTCGTATTTGTCGACCATTGCGATGAATGAATTCAGCCAGGGTGACTGGTTGATCGCAATATTGATCGTTGGCTGGCTTTGCGCCATTGCCATTGTGGCGCCGGTCGCGATCATTGCGCCAAGGGCGACGCCCCCGACGGATTGCCGTATTGAAGGCAGTTTTGATTTTACTTCGCTAAACATGTTTTCCTCCCAGTTTTGCGATTTGGTTGCGTTAAGATGACGTCAGCCCCATCCAGCGGTAGTATTCCGGTGGGGTGTCGTGGCGTTGAAGAAGGGCAATTGCCTGCGCCTTCAGTTGGGTTTCCAAGGCTTCGTCACGGATCGGACAAAGCTGGTTCGGGTCGTTCAGATTATTGTAAACAGCCGTTTCGAATGGCTCGAAATCGGTTCCATCCAGCCCAGGTGGGCGACGGGCTTCGTTCAGCGCATCGTAGCGCATCAAATTTAGCCCCTTGGTAAAATCAAACGGTGGGCTAACGACGCCGGTGGACAGCTCGTTGGGGCTGAAAAACCCGGTCATATGCGTCGGCATCAGCGTGTATTCCCCAAGCTCTTCATTAAAAAGGTCATTGGGATACAGGAAGTAACTGTGTTTTCCGTCGGTTACGCCAAGCGGGCCGCCAAACATGCCGAAGGCAAGCGCTTCGTGCTGGTCTTCACCACGCGCAATATCCAAGATGGATTTTCCAGTTACCTCGCCGGGAATCGGCTGTGCGTGAATGTCCAGCAGAGTTGGCATCAGGTCGACTGTCTGGGTCAGTGCGGCGCAACGTTCGCCCGCGCGGTTCGCAAATTCCGGATGGTGCATGACCAATGGAATATGGGAAATTTCTTCGTAGTAAGGTGTTAGGTTTTTGCCCCACCAGTCATGTTCGCTAAGCAAAAACCCATGATCGGTGGTCAGGATCAGGCAGGTGTCGGACCACAGATCGTATTCATCGAAATAGTCCAGAAGTTTGCCAAAATAGGTGTCACACATTGCCACCAGTGCGGCGTAGTTGGCACGGATTTCAGCAATTTCGTCGGGGCTTTCCTTGACCGGGGCATATTTGGGCCAGTCAAGTATCGGACCCTCGTAATCGGTCTTGTATGCATCCTTGTATTTTTCCGGCGCATCGAATGGCTCATGCGGATCAAAACATTCCAGTTGCAACATCCAGTCATCGGCGTCCCGGTTCTGGTCAAGAAAAGCAAAGGCGCGTTCGAAACATTGTGGACCCGGAAAATCATCTTCTTGTTTGATGGTCTCGCGGTTGATCTGGTGCTGGCGGCGCTTGGGTTCGTTTTCAACGTTGTACTGTTTATCCGAATAGGCCTTTTTAAACCGCTCAAGGGGCGGTTCCACCATGGCTATCCAGGGATCGTATTCCTGCCCACGGATGAAATCCCATGTATTGAAGCGGCTGTGATAGGTTGCTCCGCCATCCTCAAAATAATGGAAATGGTCGCTGACCAGATGCGTATAAACACCTGCGCTGCTCAGTAGGGCTGGCATTGAATTGTCAAAAGGTTCCAGTGGTCCCCAAGAGCGGTGCATGAAATTCAGCCGCCCAGTGTGCATGTCGCGCCGGGCGGGCATACAGGGCAAAGAGCCTACATAGTGGTTGTCAAATGTCAGTGCGCGGGACGCAAAGCGATCAAAATTCGGCGTCGCAATAGCGTCGCCGCCATAACACCCCAAAGCAGCCCGATTTAAAGAATCGAATAGAACAAAAACAGTGCGCATGAATTCTCCCCGTGCGGCCGCACTATGGACAGACCTGCACCTAAGCGCTAATACTTTCGGGCATCATCGCTATAACCTATGGGTATATATGGATCAGATCTGGCGCCTGAAGCATTTTTTGGCCGTTGCCGAAGTTGGCTCTGTGCAGGGTGCGGCAAGGCTGTTGAGCATAAGCCAACCCGCGCTTACGAAATCCATTCGTTTGCTTGAAACCCATTTGGGCGTCACATTGTTTGATCGCTCTACGCGCGGCGTTGCTTTGACAGATGCTGGCAAAACATTTTTCAGCAGGGCGCGGACAATTGAAATTGAATGGGATGCGTCGCTGGCAGACCTCAATGCCTCGCGACAAGGCGCACAGGGTAAACTTCGCATTGGCGCCGGCCCAACTTTTGCTGCGATTTTTCTGCCCAAGGTTCTTGCAGAGGTTTCTGAGTTATATCCAAACGTCGAAGTGTCGGTGCGAACCGGGGTTGGCACGGAAATGCTGCCAGCGCTGAAAAGCGGAGAGATAAGTGTCTATGTGGGCGGCCTTGATGAAGTTGGATATGGTATTTCGGAGGGGATGGAGGAAATTCCACTTTACACGCAATCCAATGTGCTTGTGGCCGCAGAAAATCATCCTCTTTTTCAGATCGAAAACCCGTCAACGGCGGACCTGATTAAATGGCGCTGGGTAAGGCTGAGTTATGATGAACAGGGAACCCGGGCAATCAACCGGTTTTTCCGCTCGACGGGCGAAGATCCGCCCCGGTTTTCGGTCTCGACCGGGTCGCTCAACATCGCGCTGGATCTGGTTTTGGAACAGAATTTCATAACCAGCCTTCCTGCGCCGTTCCTGCATCCCAAACTGGGCACTGGGCTGCGCGCCCTTCCTTTTCCGAACTATCATTGGACGATTCAGACCGGTTTGACATTACGCCAGTCAATTCAGACGACTGCCCCTTTTCGGGCTTTCGTGACACGCATACAAAAGCAGGTTTCGTCGTTAGGGATGGATTCCGGGCAACTCTGATCAGGGACGCGGCATTCTGAAACCTAAGGTTAGGACGCCGAACATCGAAAAAACGCCCACTAGTTGTTCCCTATTGTGGATCCGGAAGGTATTGAGGGCGTCGACATTTGGATTTTTCCCCGTGTCCGAAATGCCGTCACAGTGGAAAGAATGAACTATGGATTTTTCGCTTTCACAGGAACAGGAACTGTTCTTTGACACTGCTTATTCGTTTGGTCAGGAGGCCATCGCGCCCTTTGCCTATGAATGGGAAAAACAGGGTGCAATTCCGCGCGACGTTCTGAAGGCCGCTGGCGAGCTGGGATTTGGCGGCATTTACGTGGCCGAAGAATATGGCGGAACCGGGTTGTCACGTCTTGACGCAACCTTGGTGTTTGAAGCCCTTTCAGCGGCCTGTCCTTCGGTCGCAGCCTTCATTTCGATCCATAATATGTGCACCAATATGGTGGCGAAATACGGAACTGACGACGTCCGCGATAGCATGTTGGAGCGTCTGATTTCATTGGATGCAGTTGCATCTTATTGCCTGACAGAACCCGGTGCTGGGTCGGATGCGGCGGCGTTAAAAACGCGCGCTGAACGGACAGATGATGGATATTCCCTGACCGGCAACAAGGCGTTTATTTCAGGTGGCGGGTTTTGCGATGTTTACGTGGTGATGTGCCGGACTGGCGCTGATGGCCCCAAGGGGATTTCGACGCTGGTGGTTGAAAATGGGGCCGATGGCCTGTCGTTCGGCGCGCCTGAACAAAAGATGGGCTGGAAGGCGCAGCCAACAGCGCAAGTTCAGTTTGACGCCTGCGCGGTTCCGGCGGCTAATTTGTTGGGCACGGAAGGCCAAGGGTTTTCCTATGCGATGGAGGGGCTGGATGGCGGGCGTCTGAACATTGCAGCCTGCGCCTTGGGTGGTGCGCAATCAGCGATGGATAAGGCGCTGCAATATATGGGTGAGCGGCAAGCGTTTGGCAAAAACCTTGATAGCTTTCAGGCGTTGCAATTTCGCATAGCGGACATGGAAACCGAATTGCAGTCGGCGCGGATATTCTTACGCCAAGCCGCGTGGAAACTGGACACGCAAGCACCCGACGCAACCAAGTATTGCGCCATGGCCAAACGGTTGGTGACGGATGTTGCCTATAAGGTTGCCAATGACGCGCTGCAGTTGTTTGGCGGTTATGGTTATCTGGAAGACTACGGCGTTGAAAAGATCGTGCGTGACCTGCGGGTGCACCAGATTCTTGAAGGAACGAACGAGATTATGAGGCTGATAACCGCGCGAATATTGCTGCAAGAACGGGATCAAAAAGCATGACAACGTCAGAAGTTTTGTTTGAGCAACGCGGCTCGGTCGGGCATATCACGCTGAACCGGCCCAAGGCGCTGAATGCGCTGAGC
>JAHRVC010000127.1 GCA_019090885.1 Marinosulfonomonas sp. | reverse complement strand
CCGGTATTTGTGGGGCCAAGAACGGCGGTAATTCCTGATTGCTCGACCATATCTCTGCCCCCCGCAGGTTTGCGTTTTCTGCGAAAATATTTTTCAATTCAAGCGCAGCCGTGATTGCAGAAACATCAGTCAGAATTCAAGTTTTTATCGCGTGGGGTGCACGAAATTTCGCAGAAATTTCAACGCTCTCAAACGATATATTCGCCCGCAACTTAGCGGTTGCTAAAGATTAGTTCCCCCGACCTCGATTTCCAGCCGTTCGATGGTCTCTTTCAGTTTTGGGCGGTTGGGATGGATCGCCTGAACCTCGCGATAGGCTTTCAGGGCCTCTTGCGGATAGCCAATTCGTTCAAAAATCATCGCAAGCCCGAAAATTGCTCCAAAATGGCGTGAATTCAGGGCCAATGTGCGTTCAATATCTTCAATCGACGGACCAAACAGTCCGGCATTAAAATACGCCGTCGCGCGGGCATTCCAGCCTTCGGCAAAATCAGGCGCATGATCGGTTAGGGCGGTTAAATGCTCAATCGCTGCGGCCATATCACCCGCTGCCATTGCCGTGCGCCCTCGTTCCAGCAACAGGTCCATCGCTGCGGACCCGGATTTTGACCACTCTGACCAGATTTCCTTTTCGAGGCGGGCAATCGCCGGGCCTTCGGCTTTTTGCAGCTCTGAAAACAGCCCATCCAACCTTTCCGATTGCGCAAAAGCCGCAAACGGGACAAGAATTGTTATGAAAACTGCCAATATGACAGATTTGAAGGATGGTTTTGTTCGCGTCATGATAGGCATAAGCCTAACACCCGGGACACAAAAACCGAAATGCCAAATTCTCACAATTACAGGAAGTCCAAAAAATGAGTGACGTTATCACCGGCGCAGTCGCCGCCTTGAACGAAAAAATCGGAACCGGTTTTGACGGGTTGGCCAAATTCGTAATCAACGGCGAGGGCAGCGTTATCATCGACAGCGACGGCGCGCGTGCAGGCGATGACGAGGCCGACGTCACCATGACGGCGGACGCGGATGTCTTTCAATCCCTGATCGAAGGTGAGTTGGACGCAACCGTTGCGTTCATGAGTGGGAAACTGTCGGTTGACGGCGACATGGGGCAAGCGATGAAGCTGGCGGCATCCCTCAGCTAAGCCATGGAAAAAGCGCCGCTTTTCAACGACATTGCCAAGGGGCCTCAGGGCGGCAAAGCGTTTTGGCTGACGGCCGACGACGGCATTCGCATCCGCGCCGCCTATTGGCCCGGTAAGGGTAAAGGCACTATCCTGCTATTGCCGGGACGCTGCGAATATGTCGAAAAATATGGGCGCGCGGCCGGCGAACTGGCGGCGCATGGTTACGGCACGATCAGCATTGACTGGCGGGGTCAGGGGCTTGCCGACCGGTTGGCCCCACTAGCCACGCTTGGGCATGTGGATCAGTTTTCCGACTATCAGAAAGACCTGCGCGCCGTTTTCGCCATGGCAGAAATGCTGGATTGCCCAAAACCCTTTTATCTGATCGCCCACTCAATGGGCGGCTGTATCGCCCTGCGCGCACTTAACGATGGTCTGGCGGTTAACGCCGCGGTCCTTACCGCCCCGATGTGGCGATTACCGCTAAAACCAGCCAAACTGGCGCTGGCATGGGCCTTGTCATGGGCCGTTCATGGCACCCGGTTTGGGCAACAGCCAACACCGGGCACAACGCAGGAAAGCTACGTGCTAAGCGCGCCCTTCCAAGGCAATGACCTTACAACCAACCCGGAATATTACGCCGATATGCAGCGCGATCTGCGCGACCATGCGGAATTGGCCCTTGGCGGCCCCAGCCTGAACTGGCTTTACGAGGCTTTGCGCGAAACGCGTGCCCTGCGTTCGATGCCCCCGCCGCCCGTGCCCACGCTTACCTTTCTTGGCAGCGACGAGACGATCGTCGACCCCGGCGCGATCCATCAGGTGATGGATAACTGGCCAAACGGCGAATTGCGGATGGTTGAGGGTGCCGAGCATGAGGTGATGATGGAAATCCCCGCCATTCAGCGCGATTTTTTTAACGCCACAGCCCAACATTTCGCACAACACAGCTAACCCGCATAGATTCCACCCACATGGCTTGAATTTCGCCACAACTGACGCCTATGTGTCTGCAAAGAAATTCCCAAAAAGGCGCTTTACATGTTTTTCAAATTCCCCAGCCCCAATTTTGATGCCAACGCCAGCGGCGCCAAAGATTTTGGCGACCTTCCCGACTGGGATCTAAGCGATCTTTATACCGCCCAGGATGCACCGGAACTGACCCGCGACATGGGCTGGCTGGAAAAGGCCTGCGCCGATTTTGCCAGTAATTACGAAGGTAAGCTGGCCGATCTGGATGCCGCCGGGATGCTCAATTGCGTGCTGTCTTACGAAAAAATCGAAGCCGTGGCCGGGCGCATCATGTCCTTTGCCGGCTTGCGTTATTACCAGAACACCACCGACGCTGATCGGGCCAAATTCATGGCCGACTGTCAGGACAAGATCACAGCTTTCACCACGCCGCTGGTGTTTTTCACGCTGGAACTGAACCGGATTGACGACGACAAGCTGGACGCTTTGTTTGCCGACAACAGATTGATCGTGCAGGAATTTTTCCAGCTCGTCGGACAGCTGATAGGGGCGCATCGCGCGCATCCGCTCAAAGATTGGCTGG
>JAHRVC010000126.1 GCA_019090885.1 Marinosulfonomonas sp. | reverse complement strand
GTTTTACTTTCGGCTGGCGCGGCTTGCGGATCAGCTGTTGTATCGTTGGCATTCCGGTTATTTCCCCGTGTTGCAACACATTTCAATTATCGGCGCACCTTATAAGCACGCACAAAAGCACAAAAACCGCATGCGTTCCCTTATTCATGGGAACGACGCGGGTGGGTTTCCAGAGGATCGGGACCGTAAGGCCCGGATCATGACCACTTCAGTTTAGTAGCAGGCCCAGATTTTCATCCACGTGGCCCAAGTGCGCGCGGTATATGAAGAGTCGGTTTCCTTGTCAACAGTATCCGCAAGGGTTTAGCAGCACCGGGCAAACTTTATCTGCTACGCAGTGGAACAAGTCGCTTGGCCCGAGCGGATCGGTGTTCCCGATATAGCGTGAATGCCCCGGTTGCCACTACAATTCCACTTCCGATCAAAGTCCATGTATCGGGCCATTCATCGAATACGAAAAACCCAAGTGCCATTGCCACAAGCAGGCTGGTGTATCGGAATGGTGCTATAAAACTAATCTCTCCAGTGCGCATCGTCATCACGCTGAACAAATAACCGCCGACAACAAAAATGGCGGCCAGCCCGAGCAAGCTATAGGAATGCGTGTTTAGCGAAACCCACTCGCCACCAAGCAATCCAATCCCTGCACAAACAGTGACAATCACAGCCGTCGCCAGCGCCACGGTCATCGACGGCACATTGCTGGACAGTCGGCGCGCTGACAGATCGCGGAATGTGACGACAACGACAACCAAAACAGGATAGATCGAATAAGCATCAAAACTGGATGTGCCGGGGCGGATAATCAACAACACACCCAAAAACCCGACAAGGATGGCCGCCATGCGGCGCCAGCCAATTGCTTCACCAAGAAACAACGCACCAGCCAATGTGACGGCAAGCGGCAAGGCCTGCAGGATCGCTGAAACGCTGGCAATGGGCATGTGAAAAAGCGCCGTAATAAACATGATGGCAGCGGCCACCTCGGATGCTGCGCGCAGCCCGATAATGATCCAGTCCTTCAGGCGAACCCGGCACGAAAACGCTCCAGAAAACCACGCGAATATAGTCAACAGAATGCACGTTGCTAGCCCGCGAACAAACACCACTTGAAACAAAGGAACTTCACCGGCCAATACCTTGACGAAGGCGTCGTTGACCGTGAATGCAATCATCGCAGCCACCATTAAAGCTGCGCCGCGCATGTTTTTGGAAATACCTGCCATGATTTCCGCATAGCAGATGATTTTCACCCCTGACAGGCAAATTTCTACAGCTGTTTATCCAGATGTCCGGCGTCGAAATGGATTGGGACAATCCCAAAAGAAAACCCCCGGCGATTGCCGGGGGTTCCCTTGTTTCAAAGATGGTGAAAAGCGCGTTATTCGTCGCGGCTTTCGGGTGCATCCATCATGGCGTCATCAAAGACATCGCCAGCAACGAAATCGTCGATCGGCGCGGCCAATGCTGCGGCTTTTTCTGCCTCTGCACGTGCTTCCTCGATCACCTTTGTATCACGCTCAGTAGCCACACGACGCACATTCTGTGTCGCGCCACCTGTGCCAGCTGGGATCAGGCGACCTACAATGACGTTTTCTTTCAGACCAACCAGCTTGTCCCGCTTGCCCTGAACCGAAGCCTCGGTCAGAACCCGCGTGGTTTCCTGGAACGATGCCGCCGAGATGAACGAACGAGTCTGCAACGAAGCCTTAGTGATCCCCAAAAGGATTGGTCCGCCGGTTGCCTCTGTGCCACCTTTGGACAGCGATTTTTCATTCGCTGCATCAAATTCGGCCTTGTCCACATGCTCGCCTTTAAGCAACGTCGTCGTTCCGCTCGACTGGATTTCCCATTTCTGGAGCATCTGGCGAACGATAACCTCGATGTGCTTGTCGTTGATCTTCACACCCTGAAGACGATAAACGGCCTGCACTTCGTCGATCATATAGTCCGCAAGTGCCTCGACACCCATAACTGCCAAAATATCGTGCGGCGCCGGGTTACCATCCATGATGTAGTCACCCTTCAGAACATAGTCACCTTCCTGAACCGGAATGTGCTTGCCCTTGGGCACCATGAACTCGACTTTGTCCATTGTCTCATCAGCCGGTTCAAGAGCGATACGGCGCTTGTTCTTATAGTCTTTTCCGAACCGGACATAGCCGTCGATCTCTGCAATAATGGCGTGGTCTTTGGGGCGACGTGCCTCAAACAATTCAGCCACACGCGGCAGACCACCGGTGATGTCCTTGGTCTTGGCACCTTCACGCGGAATACGCGCGATTACATCGCCCGCCTTGATTTGCTGCTCTTCTTCGACCGACAGGATCGCATCCACCGACATGGGATAGGTCACCGGATTGCCCGCATCATTGCGGACCGGTTCGCCGTCTTTGTCGATAAGGATAACTTCTGGCTTTAGCTCATTACCTTTAGGGGCCGTGCGCCAATCCACAACAATCCGCTGCGTCATACCGGTGGCTTCATCGGTTTCTTCACGCATCGCAATGCCGCTGACAAGATCGACCAGTTTCACCTGACCGGGCTTTTCCGCGATAATCGGCAATGTGTATGGATCCCATTCAAACAGCTTATCGCCGCGCTGAATTTTTGCCCCATCCGCGACATGCATCTTGGAACCATAGGTCAGCTTGTGGCTTGCCCGTTCGACACCATTTCCATCAATGATAGCGATCTGCATGTTGCGGCCCATTACAACGATATCACCTGCCGCGTTTTTCAGCAGTTTCTCATTGCGGAATTCCACAACACCTTCTTGGCTGGCTTCAAGGAACGACTGCTGGCCACCCTGCGCAACGCCACCGATGTGGAACGTCCGCATCGTAAGCTGTGTGCCCGGCTCACCGATTGACTGCGCAGCGATAATACCGACAGCTTCGCCTTGGTTAACCATCGTGCCACGTGCAAGGTCACGACCATAACAGGCCGCGCAAACACCTTCTTCGGCTTCACAGGTCAGTGGCGAGCGGATACGAATGTTCGCCAGATCAGCCGCTTCAACTGCGTCGGCCTTGCGTTCATCAATCAGCTCACCCTTGGTCAGCAGAACCTCGTCACTGCCCGGTTTGATAACATCCTCAGCCGAGACCCGGCCCAGAATACGCTCTGACAGGGATGATACGATTTCACCGTCGTTAACTGCCGCTTCTGCTGTGATCGAATTCTCGGTACCACAGTCATGCTCACGGATGATGCAATCTTGCGCAACATCCACCAAACGACGTGTCAGATAGCCCGAGTTCGCCGTTTTAAGCGCCGTATCCGACAGACCTTTACGCGCGCCGTGTGTCGAGTTGAAGTATTCGAGAACCGACAAACCTTCTTTAAAGTTTGAGATAATTGGAGTTTCGATAATCTCACCTGAAGGTTTCGCCATCAAGCCGCGCATACCGCCCAGCTGTTTCATCTGGGTAACCGAACCACGCGCACCAGAGTGCGCCATCATGTAAACCGAATTGGTTTCTTCCTCTGAACCATTATCGTCCAGTTTACTGGCCGAAATGGTCGACATCATCGCGTCAGTTACCTTGTCGTTACACTTTGACCATGCATCGACGACTTTGTTGTATTTTTCGCCCTGAGTAATCAGGCCGTCCATATACTGTTGTTCAAAGTCCTTAACCTGATCGCGTGTATCGTTAACCAACGGCCACTTGCTGTCAGGGATAACGATGTCGTCCTTGCCAAACGAAATGCCGGCCTTGAACGCTTCGCGGAAACCAACAGTCATTATCTGGTCACAGAAAATAACGGATTCTTTCTGACCACAGTAACGATAGACGGTATCGATCACTGCCTGCGCTTCTTTCTTACGCAACAGGCGGTTGACCAGTTCAAAAGGCGCTTTAGCATTCAGTGGCAGCAAAGCACCAAGACGAACGCGGCCCGGTGTGGTTTCAAACCGCACCATGACTTCGTTACCTTCTTCGTCAATCTGGGGAACCCGAGCCTGAATTTTGGCATGCAAATGCACTTCGCCAGCATCCAGAGCGTGGATAATCTCATCCACGTTCGAGAAGACCATCCCTTCGCCCTTCATGCCTTTGCGTTCCATCGAAACGTAATAAAGGCCAAGGACCATATCCTGTGACGGCACGATGATTGGCGCACCGTTTGCGGGCGACAAAACGTTATTTGTCGACATCATCAAAACGCGCGCTTCAAGCTGTGCTTCCAGCGAAAGCGGCACGTGAACCGCCATCTGGTCACCATCAAAGTCAGCGTTAAATGCCGAACAAACCAGCGGGTGCAGCTGAATGGCTTTACCCTCGATCAGAACCGGCTCAAACGCCTGAATACCAAGACGGTGAAGTGTTGGCGCACGGTTCAGCAGAACCGGGTGTTCGCGGATCACCTCGTCCAGAATATCCCAAACTTCGGGGCGTTCTTTTTCAACCAGCTTTTTGGCTTGTTTCACAGTGCTGGAAAGGCCCTTGGCCTCTAAGCGGCTGTAAATGAACGGTTTAAACAGTTCCAGCGCCATCTTTTTGGGCAAACCACATTGATGCAGCTTCAGCTCTGGACCCGTCACAATCACCGAACGACCAGAAAAGTCGACCCGTTTACCCAAAAGGTTCTGACGGAAACGACCCTGCTTGCCTTTGAGCATATCAGACAGCGATTTCAGCGGCCGCTTGTTGGCCCCTGTGATCACCCGACCACGACGGCCGTTGTCAAACAATGCATCGACAGATTCCTGCAACATGCGTTTTTCGTTGCGCACGATAATGTCGGGCGCACGCAGTTCGATCAGACGCTTCAGGCGGTTGTTACGGTTGATAACCCGACGATAAAGATCGTTCAGGTCAGAGGTCGCAAAACGGCCCCCATCCAGCGGCACCAGTGGGCGCAGCTCTGGCGGGATCACGGGCACAACAGTCAGAACCATCCATTCCGGACGGTTGCCGGATTCAAGGAAGC
>JAHRVC010000125.1 GCA_019090885.1 Marinosulfonomonas sp. | reverse complement strand
TATACGACATAAAATATGTATTTTCCCGGTTGACGCTATGAAACACCCTGCCTAATGTCGCGAAAGTTAAAGGAGCTTAAGAAAAATGATCCGCATTGTCGTCTTGGTGAGGAAATAGCGCATGGGCCGGTAACGGATACCCTTTTCGACCTTCCATGCGCCCCCGAATTTCCGGGGGTTTTTTTATGCTCAAATGAATTGAAGAAAGTGAGAGACAGATGACACGTCAGATGACCGGCGCGAAAATGGTGGTTCAGGCCCTGCGGGATCAGGGTGTGGATACGATCTTTGGCTATCCGGGTGGTGCGGCCTTGCCGATCTATGACGAGATATTTCTGCAAAACGATATTCGCCACATCCTTGTGCGCCACGAACAGGGCGCGATCCATGCCGCCGAAGGCTATGCCCGTTCAACCGGCAAGCCCGGCGTGGTTCTGGTTACATCCGGCCCCGGCGTCACCAATACAGTCACCGGCCTGACCGATGCCCTGTTGGATTCGATCCCTATCGTTGTTTTCAGCGCGCAGGTTCCAACATTCCTTATCGGCTCTGATGCATTTCAAGAGGCCGACACAGTTGGCATCACCCGCCCCTGCACCAAGCACAACTGGCTGGTCAAAGACACCGATCTGCTGGCCGCCACGATCCACGAAGGCTTTCACGTCGCGACATCCGGGCGCCCCGGCCCGGTGCTGATCGACATCCCGAAAGACGTGCAGTTTGCCAGCGGCACTTACACGACGCGCGAAACCGCGAACACCAGCCATTACCAGCCCGAAACCCGTGGCTCGATCGAGGCGATCACCGATCTGGTCGCGGCGATCGAAAAAGCCGAACGTCCGGTATTTTATTCGGGCGGCGGCGTCATCAACTCTGGGCCCGAAGCATCACGCCTGCTGCGTGAACTGGCTGACGGCCTTGGATTTCCGATCACCTCGACCCTGATGGGTCTGGGCGCTTACCCGGCGTCGGGCAAGGGCTGGCTGGGTATGCTTGGCATGCACGGGCTTTATGAGGCCAACATGGCCATGCATGACTGCGATCTGATGATAAATGTTGGCGCGCGATTTGATGACCGGATCACCGGACGACTGGACGCGTTCAGCCCCGGCTCGACCAAGGCGCATATTGATATAGACCCGTCCTCAATCAACAAGGTGATCCGGGTCGACATCCCAATCGTGGGCGATGTTGCCAGCGTTTTGGGCGACATCCTGAAGGTCTGGAAATCGCGCGGCAGTAAAACCAACACGCCCGCGCTGGCCAATTGGCGCAGCCAGATCAAAGACTGGAAGGCCGTGCGCTGTCTTGAATACACACCTTCCAAAACGACGATCAAACCGCAATTTGCGCTGCAACGTCTGGAAGAGCTGACCAAGAAATACGACCGCTACATCACCACCGAGGTCGGCCAGCATCAGATGTGGGCCGCGCAATACCTGACGTTTGAAGACCCGAACCGCTGGATGACGTCCGGTGGCCTTGGCACCATGGGCTATGGCTTTCCGGCCTCAATCGGCGTGCAGGTCGCGCATCCGGACGCGCTGGTTATCAATGTCGCGGGCGAAGCGAGCTGGATGATGAACATGCAGGAAATGGGCACAGCGACGCAGTTCAACTTGCCGGTCAAACAGTTCATTCTGAACAACGAACGCCTTGGCATGGTGCGCCAGTGGCAGGAACTGCTGCACGGCGAGCGCTATTCCCACAGCTGGTCGGAATCCCTGCCCGATTTTGTAAAACTGGCCGAAGCGTTTGGCGCCAAGGGCATCCGCTGTGACAACCTTGCTGATCTGGATGATGCGATCATCGAAATGATCACCCACGACGGGCCGGTCATCTTTGATTGTCTGGTTGAGAAACACGAAAACTGCTTGCCGATGATCCCATCTGGCAAACCGCACAATGAAATGCTGCTGAACGATGACACGACCGCCGGGGCCATCGGCGCTGCCGGTGGTGCACTGGTTTAAGGAGAAGCGATAAATGTCTGCTTTAAATATCAAAAAAGGCGCGACCAGCCACTCGGCCTATGAACTTCGTGATCCAAATTCCAATGTGATCGAGCGTCATACGCTGGCCTGCATCGTTGACAATGAAGCCGGCGTGCTGGCCCGTGTCATCGGGCTGTTCTCGGGACGCGGCTATAACATCGAAAGCCTGACGGTTGCTGAAACCGATCACGAAGGCCACCGCTCGCGCATCACTGTGGTGACCAGCGGCACCCCGGCGATGATCGAGCAGATAAAAAACCAACTGGGCCGGATTGTGTCGCTGCACAGCGTGCAGGATCTGACGGTCGAAGGGCCGTCGGTTGAACGCGAGCTTGGCCTGTTCAAAGTTGCCGGTGAAGGCGACAAACGGGTCGAAGCGCTGCGCTTGGCCGATATTTTCCGCGCCAATGTGGTTGATTCGACGCTGGAAAGCTTTGTGTTTGAAATCACCGGCACGCCAGAAAAAATCGACGCCTTCGCAGATCTTATGCGCCCCCTGGGATTGTTAGAGGTCGCGCGCACTGGCGTTGCAGCCCTCAGCCGAGGCGCCGAATAATCCACCACTGGCTGCAATACACCACCCACGAAAAGAAGAAGGGGCCCCCGAAGGGACCCCAGTTTCGCTTATCAGGCTCTTTATAGTGTACCGCCCGGTATTCTGCCTGCGGCCTGATCCGCGTCTGGGGCGAGCGCACCCGCCCCGGATATCGAGAGATCGAATTTTCTGCGAAAATTCGCCTCCGGAATTTCTTAGCTACACCCGCTGGTTCCCCCACAAGTGTTGCACTTCATGCACGTCCCATTCCTGACCAGCGTGTAATTCCCACACTCGCCACATGGATCGCCTTCGTATCCTTGCATTTTTGCCTTGGCTCGCTCGTCCATCGGGGCTGCTGATCCGGCACTATAGCTTGTTGCCGTCTCGCTAAATCCCGCACCACTTCCGGTTTCCGGCACCAAGGTTTGCAATGTCGACGCCGGATCAACGGCACTATCCAGCGCTGTGGCCCCTACTCCACCCTGCAAAACCACCAGTTCTTGTGGCACGCGTTTACGCAGATACCCGGTCGAGCTGATCTGCTTGAGCACCTCAAGCGATTTATTAGCGGCTGTTTCCCCAACTTCCGAGAAATTGCGCTTGCCCTCTTCATCGCCACGACCCAGATCATCAAAGCTTTCGCCAACCGGCTTTACATGCGCCAGATCGGTGCGATCCAGATAGCTGACCGCCAACTCGCGGAACACATAGTCAAGTATCGACGTTGCATTCTTAATGCTGTCATTGCCCTGCACCATGCCCGCCGGTTCAAACCGTGTGAAGGTGAACGCATCGACGAATTCCTCTAGCGGCACGCCATATTGCAGACCAACCGACACGGCGATGGCAAAGTTGTTCATCATCGCCCGGAAACCTGCACCTTCCTTGTGCATATCAAGGAAAATCTCGCCCAGTGATCCATCCGCGTATTCGCCTGTGCGCAGATACACCTTGTGGCCGCCAACATTGGCCTTCTGGGTATAGCCCTTGCGCCGACCGGGCAGTTTTTCACGGTGGCTTTTGATGATTTCCTTGACGATCACCTTTTCGACGATCTTTTCGGCCAGCACCTTGGCTTTTTCCTGCGCCGAACCTTTGGCCAGAATTTCCTCGGCCTCTTCATCGTCTTCAATCAGCGCTGTGGCCAATGGCTGGCTAAGCTTTGATCCGTCGCGATAAAGCGCGTTGGCCTTGATCCCAAGGGTCCATGACAATTCATAAGCCGCCTGACAATCCTCGATCGAGGCGTCATTTGGCATGTTGATCGTCTTGGAAATCGCGCCCGAGATGAACGACTGCGCTGCTGCCATCATCGTGATGTGGCTGTTAACCGACAAGAACCGCTTGCCCGTTTTGCCACAGGCATTGGCGCAATCAAAGACCTCGTAATGGGCTTCGTCCAGATGCGGCGCACCTTCCAGCGTCATCGCCCCGCAAACATGAACGTTGGCGGCATCGATGTCCTGACGGCTAAAGCCAAGGTGGCGCAGCAAATCAAAGCTTGGATCATTCAGCTTTTCGGCCGGTATCCCAAGCGTGCCCGTGCAGAATTCTTCGCCAAGCGTCCACTGATTAAAGACAAAGCGGATATCAAAGGCGGATGGCAATGCTTCTTCTATTTTGTCAATCTCGGCTTGGCCAAAGCCATGCCCGATTAGCGCCGTGTGATTTATCGCAGGCGCATTCCCCATCGTGCCATGCCCGACAGCATGAGAGATAATCTCTTCAATTTGGGAGGACGAATATCCGAGCACCTCTAACGCCGCCGGTACCGACCGGTTGATGATCTTGAAATAACCACCGCCCGCCAGTTTCTTGAACTTCACGAGCGCGAAATCCGGCTCAATGCCCGTGGTGTCACAATCCATCACCAAACCGATGGTTCCGGTCGGTGCGATTACTGAGGTCTGCGCGTTGCGAAACCCATGTTTCTTGCCAAGGCGCGCGGCCTCATCCCACGCGCCTTTGGCCAGATCGACCAACCGGGCGTCAGGACAATTGGCGTGGTCCAGCGGCACGGGCTTGATATCAAGGCCCTTATATCCGGTGGTCTTGCCATAAGCCGCCGTGCGGTGGTTTTCGATCACCCGCTGCATGTGCTTGGCGTTGCGCTCATAGCCTGCAAATGTTCCCAGCTCACCGGCAATCTCGGCAGACGTGGCATAAGAAACGCCGGTCATGATCGCCGTCAGGGTGCCGCAAAGCGCGCGCCCGTCGTCGCTGTCATAGCTCATGCCCATGTTCATCAGCAGCCCGCCGATATTGGCATAGCCAAGCCCAAGGGTGCGGAAATCATACGAAAGCTGCGCGATTTCTTTGCTTGGGAATTGCGCCATCATCACCGAGATTTCCAGCGTCAGCGTCCAAAGGCGCGTCGCATGCATATAATCTTCGGCCTGAAACACACCGTCCTTCAAGAACGTCAGCAGGTTCATCGAAGCCAGATTGCACGCGGTGTCATCAAGGAACATATATTCCGAACACGGGTTTGATCCGCGGATCGCCCCGTCTTCCGGGCATGTGTGCCAAGCATTAACCGTATCGTGATACTGAATGCCCGGATCAGCGCAGGACCAAGCCGCATGGCCGATCTGCTCCCAAAGATCACGCGCCTTGACGGTCTTTTCGACCCGCCCGTCGGTGCGCCGGATCAGATCCCAGTCCGCATCATCCTTGATCGCCTGCAAAAACGCATCCGTAACCCGCACCGAGTTGTTAGAGTTTTGCCCCGACACCGACGCATAGGCATCACTGTCCCAATCCGTGTCATATGTCGGAAACTCGATTGCGGTGTAGCCCTGACGCGCATAATCCAGCACGCGCTTGACATAAGTCTCTGGGATCGCAACCTGTTTGGCCGACCGGATTGCCTGCTTCAGGCTGTCGTTCTTGGCCGGATCAACCGCGTCTTCACCATGCCCGTCCCAATTGCGGATGGCGGTGAAAATCTCATTCAACTGACGTTCATGCATTTTTGAGCCAGCCACCAGCGAAGCAACCTTTTGCTCCTCGATGACCTTCCAGTTGATGAACTCTTCAATATCCGGGTGATCCATATCGCAGATCACCATTTTGGCCGCGCGCCGCGTGGTGCCACCCGATTTGATCGCGCCCGCCGCCCGGTCACCGATTTTCAGGAACCCCATCAGGCCGCTTGATTTACCGCCACCCGACAGGTTCTCACCCGAACCACGCAGGGATGAAAAGTTTGTGCCCGTGCCAGAGCCATATTTGAACAGCCGCGCCTCACGCACCCACAGGTCCATGATGCCGCCCTCGCCGACCAGATCATCGGCCACCGACTGAATGAAACAAGCGTGCGGCTGGGGGTGTTCATAGGCGCTGGCTGATTTGGTCAGCTCGCCACTTTCATGATCCACATAATAATGCCCCTGCGACGGGCCATCTATGCCATAGGCCCAATGCAGACCGGTGTTGAACCACTGCGGGCTGTTTGGTGCGGCGCGCTGTGTGGCCAGCATATAGCGCATTTCGTCGAAATAGGCGCGCGCATCGGCTTTGTCGGTGAAATAGCCACCCTTCCAGCCCCAATAGGTCCAGGCACCCGCCAGCCGGTCAAAAACCTGCTTGGCAGACGTTTCGCCAACAATTTTTTCTTCGTCCGGCAGTTTTGCCAGTTCATCTTCATCCGGAACCGAGCGCCAAAGGAAATCAGGAACACCTTTTTCCTTCAATCGCTTTAGCCGGGCTGGAACACCTGCTTTGCGGAAATATTTCTGCGCGATGACATCCGAGGCAACCTGCGACCACGCGGTTGGCACTTCCAGTTCGTCCAGACGGAAAACAATCGTTCCATCAGGGTTACGGATTTCAGATGCAGTCGTGTTAAATTCGATTTCGGCGTATGCGCCTTTACCTGCCTTGGTAAATTTTCTTTCGATTTTCATTTTTTTCGTTTGCCCCATAGCGGCCGTCGCTGCGACCGTCGGTTTTTTGTGGTGCGCCCGTCTTAATGCGAGCGCGCAGGTTAATATCTCAACTTCGGGACCCAAAAACAGCATATCAAAGCACTAATGCTGCTTCGTTCTGGCCCTAAATATCTACGGTAGGCCCATTATGTAATCTGTGCCCTTCTCGGCGTCCCAGACCACTAAATGTAGTAGTCACCCGATCGGCTCATACAAAGTGGCGTAGGAACCCCCCTTGGGTCAACGGTTTTATTCACAATTATATTACATTTTTAGGTTGACGTTTTTCGGCTGAAATGGGCGCTCAAGTTAACCTATCGATTCATCCCCCGCCGACCGCCCGACGCCAGTTCCGGATTTGCCAATCAACCACGCAAGTTACCGCCAGTTGATAAGACATGACTTGAAGTTATCCACAGGCCCGCCGCCCGAAACGCACAGACAACGGGCTGTGATCTATTTGGCAACAAATACCGGTTTTCCGGCTGTCGAAACCACCAAATCCGCGCGGGTTTTCGGACTGCTCAGGCGTTATTGGCCGGATTGAACCAGCCAGCCACCCGCATCAAGCGACGAGTCTCGCATAGGAAAACGCACAGCCGCGGGGCGGCTGCCGCGAATTCAACAATGTGACTAAATGGTCGGGGCGGAGAGATTCGAACTCCCGACCCTCTGTTCCCAAAACAGATGCGCTACCAGGCTGCGCTACGCCCCGACGGATGC
>JAHRVC010000124.1 GCA_019090885.1 Marinosulfonomonas sp. | reverse complement strand
CGACGCCGGAAATCACATTGCTTTCCACGATATCCTCCTCGTCGCAGACAAGCGTGCCTGCGTTTTCATCATTATCTTCAAAGCTCGACAAAACCCGAAGCCGAACCTTATAGCGCATCGCCAGTTCAACCGAACGGGTTTGCAAAACTTTCGCGCCAAGGGACGCCAGTTCCAGAATTTCCTCAAACGCGATCTTGTCCAGTTTGCGGGCCTTGTCGGTGATCCGCGGGTCGGTGGTATAGATGCCGTCTACATCGGTGTAGATGTCACATCGCTCGGCCTCAAACGCTGCGGCAAATGCTACGGCGGTGGTGTCAGAGCCGCCGCGTCCAAGGGTGGTAATCCGCCCCTCGGGGCTAATGCCCTGAAAGCCTGCAACAACCGCCACCTTCATTCCTTCGCCGAATTTGGAGTCAATATTGTCGGTCGGAATGCCGTCAATCCGGGCCGCGCCATGAACGGATGTTGTTAACAGCGGCACTTGCCAGCCCAGCCAACTACGCGCGGGCACATCCATTTCCTGCAAAGTCAGCGCCATAAGGCCGGCGGTAACCTGCTCGCCGGATGCAACTACGGCGTCGTATTCACGGGCATCATACATCGGCGAAGTTTCATTAACGAAACCGACCAACTCATTGGTTTTGCCGGACATTGCCGAAACCACGACGATCACGTCATAGCCATTGGCCACTTCACGCCCAACACGCTTTGCTGCGCGGCGTATCCGATCAAGCGTGGCCACCGAAGTGCCACCGAATTTCATTACCAAAACGGGCATGTCGTGCCTTATTGAACGATTAATAACTGTCAGGGGCTTAGTAAGCGCAGGCTGGCCGGGGGGCAAGCTGGATCAAAATGCGATGGCCTGACCTTCGAAGGTCTCAAAACAACCCGTTGTGTCCAGTGAAAGGGCATCAAACCGCGCGCTCAACCCTTTCGCCGATTGCGCCGGGGTCACCATAGCGCTGGGCCCGCCCATATCTGTTTGCACCCAGCCGGGATGATAAATGCCCACAGATATCCCGTCTGCCTTCAGATCAGATGCCAGATTGCGCCCCAGATTAAGCGCCGCCGCTTTGGATGCCCGATAAATATAGGAGCCGCCCGGCGCATTTTCCTGACTGCCCATATGGGATGAAATGATCGCGATTTTCGGCGTGGCGGCCTGCCTAAGATTTGGCAGAAGGTTTTGAATGGTCGAAAAAACGCCCGTCACATTGGTGGCAAACGCTTGCGCCCACATTTCAGCGGGATAGCCGTCGGCCAGATTTTGGCCCTGATCAAGATATACACCAGCGTTGCAGATCAGCAGATCAATTTCCTGACCAGCCAGCGAACTAGCCAACGCGGCATGTGAACCGCTTTGCGTCACATCCAATGGCAGGAAATCATCGCCTGCGGTGCGTGCCGTGCCGATCACTTGGCGACCGGCAGCAGAATATCCGTCAAACAACGCGCGGCCCACGCCGCGGTTCGCGCCAGTGATTAAAATAGCCATGTCAGACCCTCAGTTGGTTTTTCGGTTTGGAATAAACGGAAGCGGTGCCACCGGCACGCCGTCTTCAACCAGTTTACGCGCTTCATCGGGTTTCGCTTCGCCATAGATTGACCGTTCGGGCGCGTCGCCATCATGAATTTTGCGGGCTTCCTTGGCAAAATCAGGGCCGACATATTCCGAATGCTCCTGAATTTTCTCTTTCAACTCTTTCAGCGCCGCTTCGGCAGGGGACGCGGGCGCGGTCAGCGCGTGCGTATCAGCCGGTTCGGGGGATGGGGTATCAGTTGGCGTGGTCTCTTCGCTGCCACCTGTTGCTTTATGTGACGGGCCAATCCTGGGGGCCATGATCGCCTTGTGCACATCCGCGCTGCCGCATTGCGGACAGGACAACATGCTGGCAGCGGCCAGCTTGTCGAACGCCTCGCCAGACTGGAACCAGCTTTCAAATTCATGCGCATCGGGGCACTTTAAGGAATATCGGATCATAAAAAGCTCGGTTTGGAACGTGCAGGAACATAGTGCATTTTAAACGGGTTTCAATCAACGATTGGCGCCGTCAGCGACCCAAAAAACGCGGATCGAACCCTTTTATTATCTGGCTTAATTCTAGATCATCAACAAGAGCCGCGGCTTTTTTAAGGCTGAACCATTTTCTTTGGCGTTGCTTCATCTCTGGGTAAATGCTTGCCAACCGCTTTACTTTCACTGGAAATACCTCAACCACGCAGGGCAGATCTTGCCCCGGCATTCCTTTGGTATAGGAATAAATCCCCAAACAAACGCTGCTTGAACGTCCCTCAACCCCGGCTTCTTCAAAGGCTTCCTGCGCGGCGGCTTTTGCCGGTGTCGTATCGTCCATCGGCCAGCCCTTGGGCACAATCCAGCGTTTGCTACCCCGGCTGGTAACAAGCAAAACCTGAGTTTTGTCTTTCCTGATCCGATAGCACAATGCACCAAATTGCGTGCGCAACTCGCGTTTCTGCGCGCTGGGCAATTTGATCGGGCGTTGTTTTACCTTTGGTAAACTCATGTCATTTTGCGGCTGCATTCGCCTGCTCTGTTTTTTGCCTGTTTTCCTACCCTAGCACGGGATTGCGACAAGTCTATGTCGATGCTGTCTTTTGGGGGATGTCAGGGTATTCGGATGGATTTTTTCAGGCTTTCAATCAATGGGTTAACATCTGATTGATGCTTTGCCAGCTGTTGCAAGGCAAACGTCGCTTTCTGGCACATTTTCTGCCAGTCTGTTTTTCCGACACGATGAAAAACTGCCGGTAAACCGTCAAGGTCGGGCAGGGCGATTGCGCCTTTTGCCGCTGCCAAAGCATCAAATGCCGGACGATGGTTCGCCACGTCAGGCCCGTGCACAACAGCCGAACCAAACTGCACCGGTTCAAAAGGTGTGTGCCCGCCTTTGTCTGTAAATGTTCCGCCGATCACAGTCAGACCGGCCAATGAATACCAAAGCGCCATTTCGCCAAGGGTGTCCGCCAGCAGCACCGGGTGATCGGCGGGTGATGCGGCTGTGTCTGATCGTCTGGAAAATTCTAACCCCTGTGCCTGCAATAATGCGGCCACGCTGCCAGCGCGATGCGGGTGGCGCGGGGCCAAAATCAATCGCAAATCCGGGTTTGTTTTGTAAGCTTCGGAAAAAGCGGAGATAATTCCCAATTCTTCGCCTTCGTGGGTCGAGGCTGCCAGTATCGTTTGCGCCCTAGGAAAGGCGGCATTCAGTCGATCGACCGCCCCGGCTGGCAGCGGCGCAAGCTGCACGGTCGCCTTCAGGTTCAAGGGGGGCGATAGCCGGTCCTTGGGCAGGCCCAATGCCAGAAACTGATCCCCGTTTTGCAGGTCCAGCGGCGCGACAAAATCCAGCGTCTGCATTGTTTTTGTTGCCAAACCTCCCATCCGCAACCAACGCCGTGCCGAGCGTTCTGACAGCCGCCCACCAGCGATCAAAACCGGAATATTACGCAACTTGCACGCCTGAAACCGTTTCGGCCACAGCTCATTTTCCAAGGATATCAGGGCTTTAGGGTTCCAGTCGTCCAAAAACCGTTCTGTCGCCCGCCCGATTTCCAATGGCGCAAGCCGTGCAGCCACGCGTGCCAGGCCCCATCCATCGACCAGATCACGCGCCGTGATTGTGTTCACCGTCACCACGATCTTGGTGCCATCAAACTGGGCAAGCAGCCTGTCGATCAAGTGGCGTGCCGAAGTGATTTCGCCAATCGAGGCCCCGTGCAGCCAGATGGTCGGTGTCTGACGCGCAACATTGGCAGTCGCAGCGAACCGCTGCCGCAGGTCCGTCCGGCTTTCCCGCCCGCCAAGCGCGCGCAAAACCATAAAGCCGACCACGAAGGGCTGTGCGAGAAATAAAATTATCCGGTAAGCGATCAATTGCTGCCCTCGTTTGCACCTTCTTGCTAGTCGGCCTCACAATAACTGGCAAGCAAGATCGCGTGTGTGGGCGACCATATTCCCGGCCAACAAACCGGCGTTTTGCGGCGGATAATTTGCGTTAATGTCCGTGCAAGCCCCGTGGGGAATGTGATAACCTTTCATAAACCCCTAACGAAAAGGCTTGATCCGAAAAATGTCAGACCAGACTTTTGAATTTGAGCGTGTGCCGCTTACCCTGAGTTTTCAGGAAACTGCAAAAAATGTGGAAACCTATGGGTTTAGTGGCTCGCAGGGGTTTGTTTGGCTGGAAGGTCAACTGCTGAAGCCGGCCGGGCGACCATCCAAAACGGTCGTGATTTTCATGCACCCGGCAACGACGCTTCAACTGTTGCCAATGCCCGCCGCACTGGCAAAATCCGGTGTTCACGTGATTTGCGCGGGCTCGCGGTATGCGCGCAATGACAGTGCGCTGATCATGGAAAAAGTTGCGCGCGATATGGGCGAATATATCCGCCACGCCAAGCAGGATCTTGGCTACGAAAAGGTCGTTCTGATTGGCTGGAGCGGTGGTGCATCCCTGTCGCTTTTTTATCAGGGCGAGGCGGAGAAACCGTCTATTACCGCGACGCCGGCAGGTGATCCCTATGATCTGACGTCTGCAGGCCTGATCCCGGCGGACGGCGTGATTATGATAGCTGCCCATGCCAGCCGCGCGCGCACGCTTAGCGAATGGATTGATCCGTCTGTCAGCGATGAATTCAACCCTGATGACCGTGTGGTTGAGCTGGATATATACGACCCGAATAACCCAAATAAGCCGCCCTATAGTAATGAATACATCAGCCAGTTTCGCGCCGCCCAACTGGCCCGCATAAGGCGCATTACGACAACCGTTCGTGAAACGCTTGAAACCCTGAAGTCACGCAATTCACCCGAACATGAACGCGCCTTTGTTGTGCATCGCACGATGGCCGATCTGCGTTGGCTGGACCCTGCCGTTGACGCAAACGACCGGGTCGCGGGGCAATGTTATCTGGGTGTGCCAGAGGCTGCCAATGTCAGCCCGGCGGGGTTAGCGCGTTACAGTTCGCTACGCAGTTGGCTGTCGCAATGGTCGTATGATGATTCCCGCGCTGATGCGCTGGCGGGGGCGGCGAAAATTGCCGTGCCTTTGTTGGTGGTGGAAAACTCTGCCGATGATGCAGCGCCCGCAAGCCACCCGAAAATGGTTTATGACGCGGCCCCGCAGACGGATCGCCAATATCATCTGATCAAAGGTGCGACGCATTATTATCAGGGCCAGCCAGAGCTTTTGGCCCAATCCGTCGGGCTGGTTAAAGGCTGGATGGCAGACAAAGGCCTGTCCAAATGATCCGGTTGGTGCCTGTCGGCTACTGATACCGCTCTTCGGCCTCGTAATAGTCGTCAAAACCGACAGTTTTGCGCAAATCAGCAAATGACATCGCTGGTTTTTGCAGATCGTCGGCATTGGTTTGCGCCAGCACCTCGTTTATCGCGGCGATCGAGGCGGTCAGCGCTGTCAGCGGGTAAGTAACAAGGGCATATCCGATATCCTGAAGCTCTTTGTGTGACAGCATCGGTGTCAGCCCGCCCTCGACCAGATTGGCCATGCAGGGGCCGTCGACTTCGGTGCAGATCCGGCGCATTTCGTCAGGCGTATGAGGGGCCTCGACAAAGGTGATGTCGGCACCAATTTCGCGAAACATCCGGGCGCGTGAAATCGCTTCGTCCAGCCCGTGATCCTGGCGTGCATCGGTGCGTGCAAGGATCAGGATGTCGGCGCCTTCGTTGCGCGCGTCTACTGCGGCGCGGATGCGGGCAAATGCCTCGTCACGGGTGACGACCTGTTTGCCCTTGGTGTGGCCGCAGCGTTTTGGGGCAAGCTGATCCTCGATCATCACGCAGGCAGCGCCGGCTTGCGCATAGCCCTGCACCGTGCGCCGCACATTCAGCGCATTGCCATATCCTGTGTCCCCATCCCCGATAACCGGGATCGACACGCAGGCGGCGATATTACGTAGCTGATCGGCCATTTCTGCGTAAGAAATTAGCCCAGTATCGGGCAGGCCCAGCCGCGCCCCGGCCACCGCAAAGCCGCTCATGAAGGTCAGCTTGAAACCCGCTTGCTGGATCAGCTTGGCCGAAAGCGCATCCCAACACGCGGGCGTGACAAGTAATTCCCCACTGTCCAGAAGCGTGCGAAGGTCCTGCACCGGCGTTGCAGTCTGGCCGTTAGTTTCAGACATCATGTTTCTTAATCACCTGATCAATAGAGCCGAAAATCGACTTGCCGTTTGCATCATTCATTTCAATGCGGATGGTGTCGCCAAAACTCATGTAAGGCGTTTTGGGTGCACCATCCAGGATCGTTTCGATCATCCGGATTTCGGCGATGCAGGAATAGCCACTGCCGCCCGAGGGAACCGGTTTGCCCGGCCCGCCATCCAGTTTGTTTGACACCGTGCCAGATCCAACGATCGAACCGGCAGAAAGAACCCGGGATTTGGCGGCATGTGCTATCAAATCGGGAAAGCTGAACGTCATGTCGCGCCCGCCATTGGGTTTGCCAAAAAGCGCACCGTTATATGTCGAAAGCAGCGGCAAGTGCAGTTTGCCGTCTTGCCAGGCTTTGCCCAGCTCATCGGGTGTGACCGCAACCGGTGAAAACGCCGAGGATGACTTTGAGTGGATCAGGCCCAGACTTTTGGCCATTTCGTCGGGGATAAGCGCGCGCAAAGACACGTCATTGACCAGCACGACCAACTGGATGTGTTCGCCCGCCTGCGCCGGTGTGACGCCCATGGGCACATCATCGGTAATCACCGCGATCTCGGATTCAAAGTCGATGCCCCAGTCTTCGGTGATCAATTCGATCGGGTGGTGGGGCGGAGTGAAACTGTCCGAGCCGCCCTGATACATGATCGGGTCGGTTTCATAGCCCTTGGGCATTTGGGCATTGCGCGCCTTTCGCACCAATTCGCCATGGTTAAGATAGGCCGAGCCGTCGAGCCATTGATAGGCGCGGGGCAGGGGGCTGGCGGCCTTGACCTGATCGAAAGCCTCGCCCTTGATGGCGCCGCTGTTTAGCTGGTCGGACAGCGATTGCAGGGCTGGCTTGGCTTGTGCCCAATCGTCCAATGCACCTTGCAGGGTTGCGCTGATATCCGTGGCCAGAACGTAACGCTCCAGATCAGTCGAGACTACGACCAGCCGCCCGTCGCGGCTGTTGTCCAGCAATGTGGCGAGTTTCATATCTCATCTTTCATAAACTGCGCCCCGCGTGTGCGACGCGGGGCAAATGTGATTATTTCGCGGCTGGAACGACCTTGGGCGCGACAACCGGCAGTTCGCTGGCTTTCCAGCTTTCGGCGTAACCGGTCCATTCAACCTGCGCTGCCGCATCGCCCATCTTCAATGGGTCGCGGGTGTCCAGCATGACAGCCGTTTCATCAATGAAATTCTTCTTGGGCGTAAACATCCCTTCCAGCGCTTTGGGGTGTGGCCCGTGGGTAAAGCCGCATGGGTGCCAAGTGATCATCCCGGTGTCGATATTATCGCGGCTAAAGAAATCGCCGTCATGATAGAACAGCACCTCGTCATAATCGTCGTTATTGTGGAAATACGGCACTTTCAGAACGCCCGGATCGCTTTCAAACGGACGCGGCAGGAAAGTGCAGATCACAAAGCGGTTGCCGACAAATGTGGAATGCGCCGAAGGGGGCAGGTGGTAGCGATGGCTCATCAAAGGTCGGATGTCTTTGACGTTGATGCGAAGCACCGAAAGGTCGCCCTGCCAGCCAACTGCATCCAGCGGGTTGAACGGGTAGATCACGGTGGAAATGGCGTTTTGACGTTTAATGTGAACGTGCCATTCGGTTTCGCTTTGCTGATCCCTGAACGCCTCGTTGATCGCCGGACGATCCAGCATGCCCAGATCGAACTGCGCCTGACGGCCAACCATTCCGCGATCCGGGAAGGTGAAATTGCCGTTGGTGCATTCAATGCCAAGGATCGTCGTCGCCTCGGTGGGTTCCAGCCGCCACATGGTTGAGCGTGGAATGATGATATAATCGCCCATGCTGTAATTCAGCTGGCCATAATCGCAATACAGCGAACCCGCACCCCGGTGGATGAACAGAATTTCATCCCCGTCGCCATTGCGCACCAGATGATCCATCGGCTTGGTTACCCGCCACTGGCGCATTTTGGTTGCGTCATTGTAAAGGATGACCGGTGAATCCCAGTAAGACACCTGTTCTTCGGTCAGTTTGTTGAGGTCAAAACAACGTGGGCGCAGCGGTCCGGCCCAGCTGTTCCAGCCGGTTGGCGGATGGGAATGATACATCTGCGTTGCCGGGCCAAAGAAACCTTCGCGGCCCAATTCGCGTTCAAATGTTCCTTCGGGCAGGTCGCAATGGGCCTGACGGGACGCATTGCCTTCCAGATGAGGAAATGAGGGAAGTTTGGTGGACATGGTTTCTTCCTTTTTGCTTTCGCCGGTCGGTTTTGATTATTGGCGCGCAATCTGGATTTGCAAAGGGATTTGACACAGGCCCCCGGTATCCGAACTTACTGCGCGCCCTCAGAAAGGCCGTTGTAAGCCCCTTTGTAAAAGACAAGTGGCTCTGCCTCTTTGTTCGAATTCATCGCCACAACATTTCCAACGAAAATGATATGATCGCCGCCATCATATTGCGCGTGCGTTGTGCAATCAAATGTGGCCAGAGCGCCCTGGATCAGCCGACAGCCGGTTTGCCCTGTTGAACAGGGAACACCGGCCCATTTGTCGGTGCCGCTTTTGGCAAAACAGTTGGACAGATCTTTTTGTGTATCGCTCAGAATATTGATCGAGAAACACCCGGCGCTCTCAAAAACTGACAGGCTTTGTGATTTGCGGTCGACGCTGAACAACACCATCGGCGGGTCAAGAGACAGCGAACTGAAAGAATTCGCTGTGATCCCGACGTGCTCGCCTTTGGCATCGACTGCCGTAATAACCGTAACCCCGGTGACAAAACTGCCTAGGTTATTTCGAAATGCAACAGGGTCGATGGTCATAAAACCGGTCTCCAAAACAATTTGTGGCCGGTATCAGCCACCCTTGCGTTCTGCCAGAATTGCCTGAACCCTTGGTGCGACCTCAGTTGCCATCAGCCGCATGGACTTGCAAACAAGATCGTTCGGCATACCGCCGAAATTCATCAGCATCGACACATGGCGTAACCCAAGATCATGCATTTTCACCAGACGATCAACAGCTGTTTCAACCGACCCAAAAATGCAAACTTCGCTTTGCACAATCTGGGCGTAAACTTGGCTTTTGGCGTAGTCGCGCGTCTCGACATATAGGTCAAACGCGTCCTGCGCCTCCTCGCGGGCCAGTTCATCGGTGTCCGAAATATAGGTGTGAAACGCGGCGATGACTTCGCCTTCGCCATCTTTACCGGAGTCGGCAAAGCCCCGGTTGTATTCGTCCATCATTGGGGCCATCCCCTCGATCGTGTCGATGGAAGCGTAAGGCACGATCATCATGTTGTCGCCGTTTTTGCCGACATAATAGACCGATTCCATACGCAAGGCGGCGACAAAAATTCCGGGGCCGTCTTTGCTTACGGGTGTTACGTTGATGGCGGTATTCTCAATCTTGGTAAACTCACCATCATAACTGATCGTTTCGCCGGTCCAAAGTTTGCGGATGATATCGAGCGATTCATCAAAATTTTCGCGTTTGGTTTTACCTGCCACACCGAAGCCGTCGAATTCATGCGACAGATAGCCAGAGCCAACCCCCATGACCAACCGGCCATTAGAAATCTGGTCAAGCATTGCGTAATCTTCAGCCACCTGAATTGGGTTGCGGAATGGCAATACAACAACCGCGGCACCCAGCTTGATCCGGCTGGTTCGGGCCGCCGCAGCAGCCAATGCCACGGCCGGGTTTGGAAAATCGCCATAGTCGGTAAAGTGATGCTCTGCGACAAAAAAGGAATTGTAGCCCAGATCATCTGCAAGCTCGATCTGATCAAGAACCTGACCGAAAAATTCGCCGACGCTTCGGCCTTGATTCGGATAGTAATCGACGACTGAAAACATAGAAAGTTTCATCGGACCATCAATAGGTTGTGACTGTGCCATGTGGTGCTTTTCCCTGATTTTTTCTTATAGAGACATCGATTTCTTAATACAAAATGGTCGATTTGTTGGCAAGGTTTTAATTCCGCAGCCAGAAAAGGTGCGCAAAAGGGGGCAGGCGGGCTAACGGTGCTAGCCGTTCTCATGGCCCATTTTGTTGGAAACTTCTTGCGCCACCGACCGCAGTAATTGCGCAGCTTCGCCCTGATCGTCCGCAAGGCCACCGCTTGGTGCCAGCAGCGCAAGACCGGCCAGAATATCATCCTGACTGTCAAATATGGGCGCGCAGATAGCTTCCAGTCCGGGCAAAAGGTCACCTTTGATGCGCGACAGCCCACTGGCGCGAACCTCAGTAATCATCGTGTTGATGCTTGCTTCATCGTGCAACTTGGGATTGGCCGCCCCGGCGGGTATATTGGCAAGCGCCAGATCAACAAGCGGCTGGGTTGCAAGGCGGGGCAGGTAGCTCAGAAACACCTGACCACTGGCCGAGGTCAAAAGCGGCAGGGTAGACCCAATACGGATATTCACAATGATCGGCGCATCCGATTCCAGCATCCGCACAATCGTCGGCCCACTGTCGGACCAGACCGTCATCATCGCCGTATGGCCGGTCTGACGTTGCAGGGTTTTCAGCGCCTCGACAGAAAAATGCATCACATCAAGACGGCGCAGCGCGGCCAGCCCCAGCTTCAACGCTCCGGTGCCAAGGTTGTAATGCCCGGTGTCTGGTTCCTGCACCGCCAGCCCGCCGCGGATCAGGCTGACAAGATAGCGGTGGCACCGACTGGGCGACATTTCTGCCCGCGCCGAGATGTCTTTCAGCGCCACGGGGCCGGGAAATTCGGCCAAAGACATCAGAATACGTAGCCCGACATCAATCGACTGAACGCCACTGCGTTTTTTTTCTTCAACGTCCATGGTTGCCCCCAAAGGCTGCGTCGTTTCCTGACGCTTCAATATCCGCGCCGGTATTTTATTTCACAATAAGAAATTGATATTGTAAACGGAAATCATCTCGAATAGCCTTCGATATGAAGGCGCGTCGTTGGTCGAATTGTGGGAGGGTTTGACCGCGAATTTTCGATAACGCGCCATCTTGGGCACGATGCGCTGACAGCGGCGATGTTGACTGTACAAGCGTAAAAATTACAAAAAAGCATCATCTGGGAGGAAAAACACAGTGAAACTACTCAAAAAAATTATAGGGGCGGTGGTATTGCCGGCCATGCTACTCGGGGCTGCCGGTCCGGCAATCTCGGCAGATGTGATTGAGCTGAAACTCAGCCATTACGTGCCCGCGGGCCACGGTATGCACCGCGATTTCATGGAACCTTGGGCGCGTGAGCTTGAAAAACGCACCAACGGTCAGGTCAAGGTTACGATCCATCCGGGCGGCACGCAGCTTGGGGTTATCACCAAGCAATATGACCAAGTCCGGTCGGGCATCGTGGATATCGCAATGGGCCTGCACGGCATCCCGCGCGGTCGTTTCCCACGCACCTCGATCACCGATCTGCCGTTCCTTGCAGAAACGGCTGATGGCGCATCCAAGGTTCTGTGGGCGCTCTATCCAAAATATCTGGCCGAGGAGCATCCCGGCGTAAAAATGCTGGCCCTGTTTGGTCATAACGCTGGCCTGATCCACACCAAAGGTCGTCAGGTTAAAACAATGGATGATCTGAAAGGTCTGCGGATCCGCACGCCAAGTGCTGCTGCCAGCGAAATGCTGACATTTCTGGGTGCAACACCACAGGGCCTGCCACCAACGCAGGTTTATGAAAGCATTCAAAAAGGCGTTCTGGACGGAACCCTGTTCCCATGGGATCCTGTGAATTCGTTCAAACTGTTCGAAGTGCTTGATTACCATCTGGACGCGGGCGTTTATTCGGTCTCGTTCTACTTTGCGATGAACCAGAAAAAGTATGATTCACTGCCCGAAGATGTACGCGCAGTAATCGACGAAATGTCTGGTGATGCGCTCGTTGCGAAATTTGGCCCATGGTGGGACGCATGGGACGTACCGGGACATGAAAAAGCCGTAGAACGTGGCAACACGATCGTTAAGCTTTCGCCAGAAGAGCGTCAGCGGTGGCGCGAAGCACTGGCACCGATGGCCGACGAATGGCTGACCAAACTTGAAAAAGAGTCCGGGATCGCCAATGCCCGCGAGATCTATTCCGAGGCTCAGCGCCTATCTGCTGAGTTCGAAAAATAGCGCCAGCAATGGCACTGTTTCGCTTTCTCCATGCGCTCTCGGGTAAAGTTACCTGGGTTTGCGCATGGGTTTGCGTCGCTTTTCTGATGGCGGCGATGGCCGTTACAATTACGGATGTTGTGCTGCGCTGGATATCGCGCGGCGTCGGGATGATAACCGGCGAGAACCTAAGCCTTGCGGTTCTAGGGGTCGTCGACATCGTCCAACTGTTCATTTTGGCTGCGGCCTATATGGCTATTCCGTACGCATTTTCCATCGGCTCGCACGTGGGTGTGGATATCGTCGTGCAGCAAATGTCGCAGCGATCACGGGCGTTGCTGGCCGCAATGGCCGCGCTTTTAAGCGCCGTTCTGATGTTCCTGATCCTTATTTATTGCACCGAGCAGGCATTCTTGCAGCATGGGTATGGCGACCGGTCACTGACGGTGGGAATTCCGATTATCTGGTATTGGTTGCCGATCCTTGTGGGGTCTGCCCTGTCGGTCTTTGCGACGGTGCTTGTCGCGGTGGAAAACTTTGCTTTTGGATTTCTGAGACTGGCCAGATAGGCCGGGGATTGCACGTTTTGCGGTCTTTGGGCCGCAATTGGTTACGGTAACGACAAGGGAAAGATTGCGCGTGAAATACTGGACTGGGAAGTAATACGACAATGGAAACGCCTCTGTTCGGGTTGCTGGGATTTGTCGCGGCATTAGTTCTGATCCTTCTGCGGGTGCCTGTGGCAATTGCGATGGGCGTCGTCGGTGTCGGCGGGTATTTCCTGCTGAACGACTGGATGGGTGCGGCGTTTATCCTTGGCTCGGCCCCGTTTGAAAGCCTGAACCGTTACACCCTGTCGGTAGTTCCGCTGTTCGTTCTGATGGGCGTTTTTGCGGCGCGGGCAGGGCTATCACGCAGCTTATACAATGGGTTTTACGCGCTGATCGGCCACTATCGCGGCGGGCTGGCCTTGGCGACAATCGGTGCCTGTGCCGGTTTCGGGGCGATTTGTGGATCAAGCCTGGCCACGGCAGCGACAATGGGCAAAGTCGCGCTGCCAGAGATGCGCCGCTATGGTTATGATGATCGGCTGGCCTCGGCATCAATCGCGGCCGCTGGCACGCTGGGGGTGATGATCCCGCCAAGCGTTCTGCTGGTGATCTATGCGTTCTTGACAGAAACCTCGGTTGGAAAATTATTTGCCGCCGCGATCATTCCGGGCATCTTGGGCACGTTGCTTTATATGGCGGCGGTGGCGGTGCAGACGCGCATCAACCCAGCCCTTGGCCCGGCTGGCCCGCGGATGAAGCGGGACGAAAAACGCCGCGCGTTGGCGGATATGTGGCCGGTTTCACTGCTGTTTATCGTGGTGATCGGCGGTATCTATGCAGGCTTCTTTTCACCGACAGAAGCGGCGGCATTCGGTGCGTTTGGTGCCTTTGGGCTGGCCTTGATGCGCAAGACACTGAACCGCGATGTCATCAAGGATTGCGTCGTGGAAGCGGCCAGCACGACGGGCATGATGTTCCTGATCCTTGTGGGTGCCGGGCTGTTCAACTTTTTCATCGAATCCACCAACCTGCCGAAATTTCTGGTCAGCACCGTTACCGATATGGGCCTTGGACCCTACGGAATTTTGCTGATCGTGTTGCTGTTTTACATGGTGCTGGGCTGCCTGATGGACAGTCTGTCGATGATCCTGCTGACTATTCCGGTTGTTTACCCGCTGATGGTGGCGCTGAATTTTGATCCGATCTGGTTCGGGATTATCGTGGTGACTGTGGCCGAGCTGGGGCTGATCACGCCCCCCGTTGGCATCAACCTGTTTGTCATTCAGGCGATCAGCAAGGATTTGAAGCTAGAGACAATCATCAGGGGTATCCTGCCGTTTATCGTGGTCGATATTATTCGGCTGGCGCTGTTGGTGGCAATACCGGGGCTGGCGCTGTGGTTGCCCCATACGATGAATTAGGTCGATTACACCGTGCGATCCGGATCAAACGGTGCCAAATCCGGAAATAAGCTGTCGCAGGCCAAATGTTGCGCCCAAAAATATGCTCGCAAATGTGATCGGTGCTGAAAACGACAGCAGCGAAAAGGCCGAAATCCCCTGACCGATTGTGCAGCCAAGCGCCAAAACCGCGCCCACGCCCATTATCGCCGCGCCAACGATCTGGCGGCGCAATTCGCGCGGATCTTCGCAGGCCTCCCAACGAAAATGCCCCTTTATCAAGCTGCCAATAAACGCGCCAAACAACACGCCTGCAACCGAACCGACGCCAAAGCTAAGCCCGCCCCCGCTGGACGTCATCAGGAACAGCAGGCTTTCGCCAATAGGGGCTGAAAACGTATGCGAAACGACCGGGGTGCCTTCAAATCCGGTGGCCGATACATAGGCGGTTCCGGCCCACCCGCTGACAATTGTAAGGCCAACGATTGCCGCCCAGATGACCGAGGACCGCTCAGCAATGAAACTGCGCGAAGACAGCGCTGCCACGATGATAATCAACCCAATCAGCACGCCGGGAATGACCAGCGGCAGCCCTGATATATCTGCCAGCAATCCGGCATAGCCAAGCGTTGGCCCGGAATAGGCCGTGGTGGCCGTCGTGAACCATAACCGGCTGACAGCCAGTGGGCCTGACAGCGTGACATAGGCCGCCAGCCCCATCACCAGCACAATCACAAAAGATCGCAGGTCACCGCCGCCCAGCCGGGCCAGCGCGCCAAAGCCGCAATTGCCCGCCAGCGCCATGCCATACCCAAACATCAGCCCGCCCAGAACGCTGGCCGTCGGGCTCCATGGCTGGCTGTGGTAAATTGATTGCCCAATGTCCAAAAGGCCTGCGCCCGACAGCGCGAAACTGCCGACGATAGCCACGCCGATGGCCAACACCCACATGCGCAGGCGCGTATCGCTGCTGCCATAAAGAAGGTCTTCGATCGCGCCGAGGGTGCAAAACCGGCCAAACCTTGCGGCAAGGCCCAAAAATATACCGCCAAATAGGCCGAAAGCCGCAACAAGTTGCGGTTCAGAAACGTCGCTTAACATTGCTGGCCCTCCCAGACCCGGCGCCGGATGTTCCCCCGGTCACCTTTGATAGTTTAGCTTATTTCAAGAATCCTTGCAGAACAATTCATAGACCACATCAAGAACCTGTGTCGCGCGCTCATCGGCCAGCGAATAGTAGATCAGCTTTCCGTCCCGGCGCGGGTTTACCAGCCCTTCCAGCCGCAGGCGTGACAATTGCTGGGAAACAGCTGCCTGCCGGGCGGATAACAGGTCTTCAAGTTCGGTAACCGATTTCTCGCCCGTCGCCAGATGGCACAGGATCATCAACCGCCCCTCATGGCTGATCGCCTTAAGGAAATTTGACGCCTCGCAGGCGTTGTCCATCATCCGGGTGATTTCGTCGTCTGACATGTTTTCGTCAATGACCGGAAGTGCCATGGGGTGCTCCGTTTTCTCGGCTTAAAAAGATATCATATCGTCGATGGCGTCAATTCCGGCCTGCGCGCACTCGTCATCAATATCAGGTGACGGGGCGCCCGAAACGCCGATGCCGGCCACCAGACTGCCCGCCCCCTCAAACACAACCAGCCCGCCGCCAAGGGGCAGGGCTTTGGACAGGTCCCGAATGCCAAGGGATATAGACCCCGGCTGGGTCGCTTCGTTCAGATCCGTCGTATTGGTGCGAAAGCTAACGGAGGTCCATGCCTTGCGCTGAGCGGTTTCGAAAACATGCAGACCAGCAAAACGGTCGCGCAGAAAAACCTGCGGGATACCAAAGCGGTCCACCACCATAACGCCAACCTGAAAGCCCATGTCCCGGCATGCCAGCAGCGCGGCCTGCGCCATTTTTTGGGCCACTTCTGGTTTGAGAACCTTGAAGTCAACGAATGCATTGTCGTCGTCGTCTGCAAGTATCGGCGTCGCGCAAACTGCTAGCGCTGCCAGGGCGGCGATTGCGTGGGTTTTCATGATTGAACCTCCGGAAATGATGTGAAGTCGGAAAGAATTTTTTCAAGCAACCCCCAAAAGAAATCTTCGCCGGGATAGCCCTCGATACGGCCGATTTCCGCGCCATTTTCGATCACAACAAATGTTGGCGTGTAAAAAAACTTGCCGCTAAATTTCAGAGTGTCAGGAAACGGGCCGTTTTTGTCGAAACGGCGCAGCGGCGCAAATTTTCCGGCCGCAGTTTTTGGATAGATAGGCGCAATCTCCTGATTCCATCGCGCACACCAGACACAGCCGTCTTCCTCGATCATCACCAGTTCGGCGGCCTGAACGCTGGTGCCTACCAGCGCCAGCCAGACAGATATCGTAACAAGGAATATCGTTTTCATATTTGTTCCGATTGACGAATGCTCAAAATGAGTAATAATTCGAATATGTGAATTGGACAAGGGATCGCTGTGCTGGATGTATCGTTTATCGGGGCGGCTGTTGCAGGGCTGCTATCGTTTCTGTCGCCCTGTATTCTGCCGATTGTGCCGTTTTACCTAAGCTATCTGGCCGGAGTGAGCATGAGTGAGATAAGCGCTGGTGGGGGCGGATTCACGCCTGCTGTGCGCAAACGCGCGGTGATTTCATCAGTATTTTTTGCAGCCGGTGTGATAACTATCTTTGTCGCGCTGGGGGCAGGGGCCAGCCTGTTTGGCCAGCTGGTGCGCGAGTGGTTCGGCGTTTTGCGCTGGATTGCCGCGGCGATCATCATCGTGATGGGGCTGCATTTTCTGGGCGTGTTGCGCATTGGATTTCTTTATCGCCAGTTTCGCTCTGATGCCGGTTCGACCAAGAATGCCAGCCTGATCGGTTCTTATGTCATCGGGCTGGCCTTTGCCTTTGGCTGGACGCCCTGCGTCGGCCCGGTTCTGGCGGCGATCCTGTTCGCGGCGGCCGGTGCTGAAAGCGCTACACGTGGTGCGGCCTTGTTGTTTGTCTACGGGTTCGCAATGACATCGCCGTTCATATTGGCGGCGTTTTTTGTTGGGCCGTTCATGAGGTTCATGCACAGGTTTCGCCGACATCTGGGAACCATGGAAAAAGTCATGGGGCTGTTTCTTATTGTTTTCGGCGTGCTTATTGCGACAGATAGCATCAACTATATTGCACAATGGATGCTTGAGTTCTGGCCAAATATTGGCGCTCTTGGTTAATCCGAGGAGGATAAGATGAAACGACTATTTGCACTGTTCCTTGCACTGATCATTGCCAGCCCCTTGGGTGCAGCAGATATCGGTGACGACGGGCTGCACAAAACCGACTGGATGCGCGACACGTTCAAGGATCTGGCCGAAGATCTGGCCGAAGCAAACAGTGAAGGCAAACGCCTGGCGCTGATTTTTGAACAACGCGGCTGCATCTACTGCACGAAAATGCACGAAGAGGTTTTCCCCCGCCCCGAACTTGCCGACTATATCCGCGAAAACTTTTTCGTTGTGCAGCTAAACTTGCACGGAGATGTCGATGTAACCGATTTTGACGGCGATATTCTGAGCGAAAAGGCACTGGCGCGAAAGTGGGGGCTGCTGTTCACACCGACGATTCTATTCATGCCGCAAGACGTGCCCGACGGGCGATCCGCGACACAGGCAGCCGTTGCAGTCATGCCCGGCGCCTTTGAGTTTTTCACCACGATCGACATGTTTACATGGGTTAATGAAGAACGATATTTACTTGATAACGAAGAGGATTTTCAGCGTTATCATGCGCGCCGAATTAACGAACGCAGGGACGGACAGGCCAACTAAACACCGAAGTGCAGGCAAAAAAATTCAAATAATGGAATTTGTTGTTGCGAAATTTTGGGTGACTGGGCTATCGTATAAAAAAAATATAAACGGGAGGACGCATGAAGCGAATTTTGATTGCGATGGCATGGACAGCAGCGGGGGCAGGGCTCGTGTCTGCCGAAACAGTTGATCCAACCGCTGTCATGTACAAAGAAGGCGCTGTTGAACAGTCGCTTTCAGGGGCAACTGGCGATGCCGCTGCCGGAAAAATTGTGATGACGACGCGCGGGCAGGGTAACTGCATCGCTTGTCACGAAGTCACTGAATTGCTGAACTCGCCGTTCCACGGTGAAATTGGCCCGACACTTGACGGTGTTTCCGAGCGTTGGAGCGAAGCAGAGCTTCGCGGAATTGTTGCCAATGCCAAAATGACCTTCGAAGACACAATGATGCCCGCGTTTTACAAAACCAAAGGGTATATCCGACCCGGCAAAGCTTTTACCGGAAAGGCCGCCGAGGGCGATCTGCCGCCGTTGCTGACGGCCCAGCAAATCGAAGATGTTGTGGCCTACTTGCTGACACTGAAAGAGTGACAGCCTGAAATTCTTAAGGAGATAAACATGCAATTCACACGACGTGACGCATTGATAATGAGTTTGGGGGCAGCGGCAGCTTCGGTTTTGCCAGTTCAGGCCTTCGCGGCCGCATCCGCCGAAGAAATACTGGCTGAATTTACTGGCGGCGCAGCCGTCGGCGAGGGCGGGCTGACACTGACCGCCCCGGAAATTGCCGAAAACGGCAACACGGTTCCAATCGCCGTTGACGCGCCGGGGGCTGTTTCGGTCATGATTTTGGCCACGAAAAACCCCAGCCCGCTGGTCGTGACGTTCAACTTTGGCCCAATGGCCGGGTCGCAGTCGGCATCGACACGGATTCGTCTGGCAGGAACCCAGGATGTGGTTGCAGTCGCAAAAATGAGCGACGGCAGCTTTGTGCAGGCATCTCAGGCCGTGAAAGTAACAATTGGCGGCTGCGGCGGCTAATCAGAGGAGATTGATAAATGGCATCTGGTGTCAAACCCCGGGTTAAAGTTCCCAAAACGGCCGCTATCGGCGATGTGGTCACGATCAAAACGCTGATCAGCCACAAAATGGAAAGCGGGCAACGCAAAGACAAATCGGGCAATGCTATTCCGCGCTCGATCATCAACCGTTTCACCTGCGATTTCAACGGTGAGAACGTTATTGATGTTGCGCTTGAGCCGTCGATTTCGACGAATCCCTATTTTCAGTTCGAGGCCAAAGTACCGGCATCGGGCGAATTTACATTCACCTGGTATGACGATGACGGCGAGACCTACACAACAGCCAAGTCCATCGCGGCGACCTAACCGGTGATCTTTCAGGGAGGAAAGATAATGGGAATAAAAATAGTCCACCCGATGGCGGCGGTCGCGATGTTTGCACTGGCTGCAACGCCCGCAATATCGGATGAAAATGCAAATCTGGTTGTCAACGACGAGATTAATATAACCGTTCGCGCCGCAGCGCCTGCGCATATGGAAAACGTCAGCGAAGTTCTGTCGGGCTGGCTGTTTCGCGCCGATGAAACCCAGCAGTTTCAGATGGATGATTTTGACAACCCGGGCATGATCTGGGTCGATAAAGCCGTCGCCAGCTGGGGCAAGGCCGAAGGGTCCGAAGGCAAAAGCTGTGCTTCCTGCCATGACGATCCCGACAGCATGGCCGGTGTGAAGGCTGTCTATCCAAAGTGGAACGAGACGGCGGGCGAATTGCGCACATTGGAATTGCAGATCAACGATTGCCGCGAAAACCGGATGGGTGCCGAGCCCTGGAAATACACCGGTGGTGATATGGTTAATATGACGGCACTGATTGCGTCTGTATCGCGTGGTATGCCGGTTAATGTTGCGATCGACGGCCCGGTGCAATCGACATGGGAGCAGGGCAAGGAACTTTATTATACCCGCACCGGTCAGCTGGAAATGAGCTGTGCCAATTGCCACGAAGACAACTATGGCAACATGATCCGCGCCGACCATCTCAGTCAGGGTCAGATCAACGGCTTTCCTGTCTACCGGCTGAAAAATGCCAAGCTGAATTCTGTGCACAGCCGCTTTAAGGGCTGCGTTCGTGACACACGGGCCGAAACCTACAAGCCGGGATCGGCAGAGTTTATCGCGTTGGAGCTATACGTTGCATCGCGCGGCAATGGTCTTTCGGTCGAAGGGCCTTCTGTCCGCAACTAAAAATACCTGTCTTTAAATAACCATCCCTTCCGCGCTCGCGGAAGGGAACGCTACAACTTTGCCTAATGGAATAAGCCATGATTTCACGCCGCCATTTCTTTCAGGCCAGTATGGCCGCCTCTGCGCTGATCGGTGCTTCCGGATACGGGAACTGGGCCAAACTTTCTGCCCAACAGGCATTGACGCAAAACGATCTGCTGGATTTTGAAACAACGGGCAATGTCACGCTGGTTCATATCACCGATGTGCACGCGCAGCTAAAGCCGGTCTACTTTCGCGAACCCGAGATTAACCTTGGCGTGGGTGGGGCCAAAGGCCAGCCGCCGCATGTGACTGGCGCTGATTACCGCGCGCTTTATGGCATCACCCAAGGCGCGCCGCTTGATTATGCGCTGACCTATCAGGATTTCGCCGCGCTGGCCAAAGGCTATGGGCGGATGGGCGGCATGGACCGGGTTGCAACGGTGGTCAAATCGATCCGCGCTGACCGCCCCGACGCGCTGGTTCTGGACGGTGGGGACACATGGCAGGGCAGCTATACGGCGCTTAAAACTGATGGTCAGGACATGGTCAACGTGATGAACGCGCTTGGTGTCGAGGCAATGACCAGCCACTGGGAATTCTCGCTTGGCATCGACCGGGTGAATGAGATCGTCGAAAATGAGCTAAACTTTCCGTTTCTGGGTGCCAATATCTTTGACACCGAGTGGGATGAACCGGCCTATGATCCGTATTCAATGTTCGAGCGGGGCGGTGTCAAAATCGCGGTGATCGGGCAGGCCTTCCCTTATATGCCGATCGCCAATCCCGGCTGGATGTTCCCTGACCTTAGCTTTGGCGTGCGCCAGGACCGGATGGCGCAGGTTGTCGCCGAAGTGCGCGCAAAGGGCGCCGAACTTGTGGTTCTGCTTAGTCACAATGGGTTTGACGTGGACCGAAAACTGGCCGCGAACGTGGATGGGATCGACATTATCCTGACCGGCCACACCCATGACGCGTTGCCCGAACCTTTGCTGGTCAACGGCACCTATCTGATCGCCTCGGGCAGCCACAGCAAATTTGTCAGCCGGATCGATCTGGATGTGCGCGACGGTGGTTTGAAATCGCTAAAACACAAGCTGATCCCGATATTTTCCGACGTAATCGCGCCCGATCCGGAAATGGCGGCATTGATTGACGCCGAGCGTGCGCCCTACGCCGCGGATCTAAGCGAGGTGATCGGCAAGACTGATAGCCTGCTTTACCGGCGCGGCAATTTTAATGGCACATGGGATGATCTGATTTGTAACGCCCTGATAGAAGAGCGCGAGGCCGATATCGCCCTGTCACCGGGCTTTCGTTGGGGCGCATCGATCCTGCCGGGGCAGGCGATCACCCGCGAAGATATCTTTAACGCCACCGCAATGACGTATCCGGCCGCCTATCGCAGCGAAATGACAGGCGAACGTCTGCACCTGATTTTAGAGGATGTGGCCGACAACCTGTTCAACCCGGACCCCTATTACCAGCAGGGCGGTGACATGGTGCGGGTCGGGGGCATGGGCTATCGCATTGATATTTCCAAGCCACAGGGCAGCCGCATCACCGAGATGACGTTGCTGAAAACCGGTGAACTGATTGATCCAACAAAAACCTATGTCGTGGCCGGTTGGGCCAGCGTTAACGAAGATACCGAAGGGCCGCCGATCTGGGATGTGCTGGAAAACCACATTCGCCGCCACGGAACGGTGTCTGTTGATCCAAATTCAAGCGTGAAGGTTGTTGGCACCTAAGGTGCCGCGACGAACTAAGGAAATGTTATGGGAAATGTATTTAAGGGTATGAAACCGTCGCGCCGTTCGTTTCTGAAGGGGGCCGCAGCAGGGGGCGGGGTGCTGGCCAGTGCCAGTGTCGCAATGGCTGCCGGTGACAGCGCAATTACGCAGATCAAGCCGTGGAACCAAGAGCTTGGCGATGGCGTTGACGTCAGCCCTTACGGCGTGCCATCGGAATTTGAAAAGCACGTGCGTCGTCAGAATGTTGAATGGCTGACGGCTGATCCTGTCTCATCGATCAACTTTACGCCTTTGCATGCGCTGGAAGGGATCATCACCCCGAACGGCCTGTGTTTTGAACGCCATCATAGCGGCGTGGCCGAGATTGACCCGGCTGAACATCGCCTGATGATTAACGGGCTGGTTGAAAAGCCCTTGGTGTTCACCATGGACGATCTGAAACGCTTCCCGCGCGAAAACCACGTCTATTTCCTTGAATGCGCTGCCAATACCGGCATGGAATGGCGCGGTGCGCAGCTGAACGGCTGCCAGTTCACCCACGGAATGATCCATAACGTGATGTATACCGGGGTGCCGTTGCGGCTGATCCTTGCCGAAGCCGGGATAAAAACGGCTGGGAAATGGCTGTTGGTTGAAGGCGCGGACGCCGCTGGCATGACCCGCTCGATCCCGATGGAAAAGGCGCTGGATGATTGCCTTGTCGCGTTTTCAATGAACGGCGAGGCATTGCGCCCAGAGCAGGGCTATCCATTGCGTCTGGTCGTGCCGGGCTGGGAAGGCAACACTTGGATCAAATGGTTGCGCCGGATCGAGGTTGGTGACCAGCCCTGGCATCACCGCGAGGAAACCAGCAAATACACCGACCTGCTGCCAAACGGGCAGGCGCGCTATTTCACTTGGGAAATGGACGCAAAATCGGTGATTACCAACCCCAGTCCGCAGGCCCCGATCACCCACGGTAAGGGGCCGACGGTTCTGACAGGTCTTGCGTGGTCGGGCCGGGGCACGATCCCGCGCGTTGATGTCACCATTGATGGCGGCGTGAACTGGCACAAGGCACGCATGGATGGGCCAAGCCTGAGCAAGTCGATGCACCGGTTTTACTATGAATTTGATTGGGACGGCTCGCCCTTGTTGCTGCAAAGCCGGGCGCATGATTCCACCGGCTACGTCCAACCCACCAAGGATCAGCTGCGTGCGCTGCGGGGCGAGAATTCAATCTACCATAATAACGGTATTCAGACATGGGCGATTAACGCAGAAGGAGTGGCAGAAAATGTTGAAATTTCTTAAACTTACCGCCGTTTCTTTATGTATCTCAAACCCGGCTATGGCCGATGGTCTGGGCCTTGGTCGCGCCGCTTTACCCGAAGAGGTCGCCGCTTGGGATACAGACATCCGCCCGGATGGCGCGGGTCTGCCCGAGGGGCGTGGAAACGTGGAAACCGGCGAAGAAGTCTTCGCTGAAGCCTGCGCTATCTGCCACGGCGATTTTGGCGAGGCCGTTGACCGCTGGCCGGTTCTTGCAGGTGGCCACGATACGCTAAGCAGCGAACGCCCGGTCAAAACTATCGGATCCTACTGGCCGTATTTATCGACGGTTTTTGATTATATTCAACGCGCGATGCCATTTGGGAACGCACGGTCGCTGTCCAATGACGACGTTTATGCGATCACTGCCTATCTGCTGTATGTGAATGACATTGTGGATGAAGAATTTGAGTTAAGTCACGAAAATTTCATGGAAATACCGCTTCCAAATGAGGGCGGGTTTTTCTTTGATGATCGGCCCGAAACCGAACTGTCGGTCTTTTCCGGCGAGGTCTGTATGCAAGACTGTAAGGGTGCTGTGGAAATCACCGGGCGCGCGCTTGTGCTGGATGTGACCCCCGAATCTGACGAAGAAGCGCCAGCCGAGCAGCAAGACGCCGCCCAGACGACACCGGCCCCCGAACCTGTGGCAACGCTTGATCCGGCACTGGTGGCTGCGGGCGCAAAGGTTTTCAAAAAATGCAAAGCCTGCCATCAGATTGGGGAAGGTGCTAAGAACCGTTCGGGGCCACAACTGAATGGTATTTTGGGCCGGACCGCAGGCACAATCGACGGTTTTCGGTATTCTAAGGCAATGACCGGCGCGGGTGCTGATGGGTTGATTTGGAATGACGAAACGTTGGGTGCGTTCCTGACCAAGCCACGGGCATACCTGAAAGGCACCAAGATGTCCTTTGCAGGCCTGAAAAAGCCGGCAGATATCGAAGCTATACTGGTGTATTTGCAATCAGTTATGGAGTGACATGGATGTATGACCCTGCGCGCCTTTTGCAAATGTTTGTCGCCGTGGCGTTTTTGCTGACGGCGACAACCGCAATCTCGGGCGACGCTGCCCGGGGCAAGCGGGTGTTTTCCAAATGTGCCGGCTGTCACCAAATCGGCGAGGGTGCGAAAAACAAGGTCGGGCCACATCTGAACGGGGTTTTCGACCGAAAGGCCGGATCAGTTGATGGTTTCCCCTATTCCAAATCGATGCGGCGCGCGGCTAGCGGCGGGCTTGTCTGGCATGCCGACAGCCTGAATGCCTACATCGAAAATCCGCGCGTTCTGATTTCCGGCACAAGAATGAGTTTTCGTGGCCTGAAGAGCGCGCAGGACCGCGACGATGTGCTGGCTTATTTGCGAGATTTTTCGGACAAGCCGTCTGATATTCCCGAGGCTGATCCAACGGCCCAACAGACAGATCATGCCGTTGATCCGGCTATTCTGGCGATACAAGGCGATCCGGAATACGGCCAATACCTGTCTGGTGAATGCACCACATGCCATCAGGTATCGGGCGGCGATCAGGGCATTCCGTCCATCACATTGTGGCCCGAAGATATCTTCGTAACTGCAATGCAAGCCTATAAAAACAAGACCCGGGCGCATCCTGTGATGCAGCTTATAGCCGGGCGACTTTCCGACGAAGAAATTGCGGCCCTCGCGGCCTATTTCCGGGACCTAGAAGACTAGGCCCGATCAACAAAAGGGAGACTTAAGATGAAACTGAACAGACGTAAATTTCTGGGAACAGCCACCGCCACAGCCGCCTCGCTGAGTGCATCAATGGTGATGGCGACCGGACACGGCAAACCCAAAGTCGTCGTCATTGGCGGCGGTGCAGGGGGGGCAACTGCCGCCCGCTATATTGCCAAAGACAGCAAGGGCGCGATCGACGTTACGTTGATTGAACCGACACGCACTTATTACACATGCTTCTTTTCAAACCTCTATATCGGTGGTTTTCGCGACATGGCCTCGCTTGGCCATTCCTACGGCACGTTGGCGGCTGAATATGGCATCAACGTTGTGCATGACTGGGCGGTTGGCGTGGATCGGGATGCAAAGACCGTCTCGCTCGCGGGTGGCGGATCGATGCCTTATGACAAGCTTATCCTGTCGCCGGGCATAGATTTTGTTGATGGCGCGGTTCCCGGTTGGGATCTGTCTTCGCAAAACAAGATGCCGCACGCCTATAAGGCCGGCTCGCAAACCGAATTGCTGCGCGCACAGGTCTTGGCAATGCCGCAAGGCGGGACATATGCGATGGTTGCCCCGCCCAACCCGTTTCGCTGCCCGCCCGGCCCCTATGAACGGGTGTCGATGGTTGCGCATCTGTTGAAAGAAACCAATCCGACGGCAAAGATCATTATCGCCGACCCCAAAGCCAAGTTTTCCAAGCAAGCGCTGTTTCAGGAAGGCTGGGCGGATCACTATGACGGGATGATCGATTGGGTTGGCGAGGATTTTGGCGGTGGAAATGTGGTGGTTGATCCGCATGCGATGACCCTGAGCATTGATGGCGAAGTGACCAATGTTGACGTCTGCAACGTGATCCCGGCGATGAAAGCCGGGCGGATCGCAGAAATTGCCGGTGTAACAGACGGCAACTGGGCACCTGTGAATGCCGCCGACATGTCATCCAAAGCAGATGGTGACATCTACGTATTGGGGGATGCCAGCAGTCAGGGCGATATGCCAAAATCCGGCTTCTCGGCCAACAGTCAGGCCAAGGTTTGCGCGAATGCGGTGCGCGGCGCTTTGACAGGGTCCAAAGTGTTCCCGGCGAAGTTCTCCAACACCTGCTGGTCGCTGATCGACACAAATGACGGCGTTAAGGTTGGCGCAACCTATGAGGCGACGGCGGAAAAAATCGCCAAAGTTGATGGGTTCATTTCCAAAACCGGCGAGGAAGCCGCCGTTCGCGAAGCCACCTATACCGAGTCAGTCGGCTGGTATGCTGGTATCACAGCCGACATGTTTGGCTAAAAAATGTGCCGGGCCTGATCTATGTCACGGCCCGGCGCGCGGCTGTCGCCTATCCAAAGGTGGCAGCGAAAGGATATATGATGCGACGCATTGCACTGGCAATGATCTTTGGTTTTACCGCGTTCACCGGGGCAATGGCACAGGACGCGACAACGACCTATCCGTTTGATGGTGATTTTGATGATGCGACTTTCTCGGTCGAAAGTGCCATTCTGGATCGCGGCCTGGTGATTGATTACGTCAGCCATGTGGGTGAAATGCTGGCCCGGACGGGCGGCGATGTGGGCAGCGACGTGCATATTTATGACGCGGCTGATGTGTTCCTGTTTTGCTCGGCTGTTTTGTCACGCAAAATGATGGAAGCTGACCCGCTGAACATCGCCCACTGCCCTTATGGGGTATTCGTCACGGATCGGGATGGTGTGGTTGAGATCGGTTATCGCCATCTTCCGGATGGTGCGATGCAAGATGTTCAGGCGCTGCTTGATAGTCTGGTGCGCGAAGCCATAGCGCCCTAAACCGGCGACCCGCTGGCCAATCCGACGATGTGATTCGATACTCCAAACCGATTGCAGCAGGGCATCAATAGGCGTCCCGAAAGCGATTTGTCGCCATTGTGGACGCAGTCAGCATGCCTGAAACCACGAAAATAGCCTTTTTCGCCTCAAACTTGGCCCGATACTGGGATACAACTCGTCGGTCCTATAGTGATATTTCCGGTCTGATAACATGAGTATGATCCCGTAAAACCGGTGGGCGGCGTAAGGGTAAAAGTATGAGTCTTATTTTGTTTCGCGGCAATCGTTTTGCCGGGCGGATACTTACTGAAGATGCAGCGCCTGACGCAGTTTATTCAATGATTGCGACGTGCCATTTGGCTGACGTCAGACCGCTAGTTGCGGGCCCGCTGCCAGCCCTTGAGATTTGCCGATAATGAACAAACGTATTCTTGTCACTGGCGCCACCGGTTTGATTGGCCGTCATGCAGTGAATGCCCTGCTGGATCGCGGGCATGAAGTGGTTGGGTTTAGTCGCAGCGAACTGGGGGATCCAAGGATCCGCACCATCGCGGTCGATTTGCTCGATCCGACTGCACGACTGGCCGCAATCCGCGACGCCAAAGCGACGCATCTTTTGCACTTGGCCTGGCATGATGATCCGCGTGATCGCTGGGCCTCGCAACGAAACCATGACTGGGCAACGGTGACGGCACATATAGTGCGCGAGTTTTCTGACTTGGGTGGTGAGCGGGTAGTCTGCGCTGGCAGTTGTGCCGAATACGACTGGTCATATGAAGTGATGACGGAAACGACGCCGCTGCGACCAGCAACCGTCTATGGTCAGGCCAAGGCGGAAACAGGAAAACAATTGCTCACGGCGGCACCGGGCTATGGCATGTCATTGCTCTGGGCGCGGCTATTTTTCTGTTATGGCCCATTAGAGCCGCGCGGACGTTTGCTTGGGGATTTGCTATATGGGCTGTCTGCCGGAAAACCCATTCCCTGTACGGATGGGCAACAAGAACGCGACTATTTGCATTCAGCCGATGTTGGAGAAGCCTTGGCGATAGCGCTTGAAAGCGATGTCGAAGGGGCGGTGAATATTGCAAGCGGGAATGCGACCAAGGTCAGGGATATAATTCAGACGACAGCTGCACTTATGGGGCGACCCGAGCTTGTATCCCTTATTCCACGCGAACATGCGCCGAATGATCCGCCCCGGCTTGTCGCCGACATATCACGGCTTCAAAGCCTTGGGTTTGAAGCTAAATTTGATCTTAATTCGGGGTTGCGGCAATGCGTGGATGCTTTGGAAAAACGCATTGCGGGCGACGTGTGATGCGCCTGTTGGGTTGGCTTGTTTCAGGCCTTTTGGTGACGCGCTAAATTCTGAATATTGCTTTCGTCGGCTGAGTCTGCGCGATTTCTTCCAATTGTGCGGGTGTCATCGTCGATAGCAAAAGCCGACCTGCGATTGCCTTTTTCACTTATGCCAGAGGGTGATGTTCAAACTTTCTGATATCTGTTGAAACCCAATGCCGGCAACTGGATAGCAGCACATCTTGCCCCTGTCGTTCTGGCAGGGTATCGGGTGTCAGTTGTCCCGACCTGAAGGAGCTGCCGAGCATGATTGCCACCACTGTTCAGTATTTCCGCTGGTCCATTGTGGTGACGATACTTGGCCTGCTTTTGGCGGTTTGTGTCGGTTGGTCCTATACGCACACCCTTAGCGGCGCGATGTCCTACCTTTTGATCGGCACAGTTTTGGCAATTCTTGAAATTTCGCTGTCCTTTGACAATGCAATTGTGAATGCCAACAAATTAAAGACCATGTCGCCGCTCTGGCAACGCCGCTTTCTGACTTGGGGTATATTGATCGCAGTCTTTGGAATGCGGATCGTATTTCCGCTGGCGATCGTGGCAATCGCTGCCAGCCTCGGGCCAATTGCAACGATCAAGCTGGCGGCCGGACATCCGATGGAATACGCGCAAATAATGACGGATTCGCATCTGACGATCGCCGCTTTTGGCGGTTCGTTTCTGATGATGGTCGCGCTGAATTATTTCATTGATGAGGGCAAAGAAGTCGACTGGATCGCCGCCCTAGAAAAACAGCTGCGCCGGTGCGCCAGCATTCGTGGGCTGCAAATAACCATGGTTCTGGTGGTGGTCTTGACGGTTTCAACGCAAATTCCGCCGCCCGATGTTGGACGTTTCCTGCTTGCCGCGCTGTTGGGGCTGGTTGTCTTTACGGGTGTTGAAATTATCTCGCAACTTCTGGATAGCAAACAAAAAACGGCTGAAATTGCGCGCGCTGGTGGATTGGGCGCGTTCCTTTATCTTGAAGTTCTGGACGCCAGCTTTTCTTTCGATGGTGTAATCGGGGCATTCGCACTGACGCAGAATATTTTCCTGATCGCGATCGGCCTTGGGATCGGCGCGATGTATGTGCGCTCGATGACGATCATGCTGGTCGAGAAAAAGACATTGGCGCAGTTCCGTTATCTGGAACACGGGGCGTTTTATTCGATATTGGCGCTGTCGATGATCATGTTTGCACAAACGCTCTGGCACATCCCTGAAATGATCACCGGGCTGGTTGGGGCCGGTTTGATCGGCTTCGCTCTGTGGTCGTCAATTCGCTACAACAAAGCCAGCGCAGCAGGCTAGACCCGGCTCCCGCGCGAAAATGTCACAAAGATGAATAGATACAATTTATTTCACGCTCTTGAAGCCGCTGGAGCGCAACACTAATACTTGTGTAAGCATTTACCCGATAACCATAACCAGACAGTTTGAGGCGCGGACATGACAGACCCAATTGATACCTATATGAATACCCTTGTTCCGATGGTGGTTGAGCAGACCAGCCGGGGCGAGCGGGCCTATGATATTTTTTCCCGGCTGCTTAAGGAACGGATCATTTTTCTGACCGGCCCGGTGCATGACGGCATGTCATCGCTGATCGTTGCACAGCTTTTGCACCTAGAGGCTGAGAACCCGAAAAAAGAAATCTCGATGTATATCAACTCGCCCGGTGGCGTCGTGACGTCCGGCCTGTCGATCTATGACACCATGCAATACATCAAACCGAACATTTCCACATTGGTTGTCGGGCAGGCGGCGTCTATGGGCTCGCTTTTGCTTGCCGCTGGCTCAAAAGGTATGCGGTATTCGCTGCCCAACAGTCGCGTCATGGTTCATCAGCCATCTGGTGGCTATCAGGGGCAGGCAACGGATATCATGATCCATGCGCAGGAAACCCAAAAGCTCAAGGATCGGCTGAACCAGATTTATGTCAAACATACCGGACAAAAGATCAAAGCAGTCGAGGCTGGGCTGGAACGTGATAACTTTATGTCGCCGGAAGATGCTAAAGAATGGGGCCTGATTGACGAGATTGTTGAAAATCGCGCTAAAACCGAAGGTAAAGACGGCTGATTAAGACACTTCTGAGTGTGAAGAACCGCTGCAATGCCATTTTGGCGTTGCGGCGGAAAAACCGCTGTCCTAGACTTTGCGCTAGGGGCGGCACAGCGCAGCTTTCGGGGTGCGAACGACATTGGCACAGGCCTTAAGGATTTAAGATGGCAAGTAATTCCGGCGATAGCAAAAACACGCTTTACTGTTCGTTTTGTGGTAAAAGCCAGCACGAGGTGCGCAAACTAATTGCCGGGCCGACCGTATTCATCTGTGATGAATGTGTTGAGCTGTGCATGGATATCATCCGTGAGGAAACGAAAACCGCCGGACTGAAGTCGACCGAAGGCGTCGCGACGCCGCGCGAAATCTGCGAGGTTCTGGACGATTATGTCATCGGGCAGAGCCATGCCAAACGGGTTTTGTCGGTCGCTGTTCACAACCATTACAAGCGCCTGAACCATGCCGGTAAATCGGACGAGATTGAGCTGGCGAAATCCAACATCATGCTGATCGGTCCAACTGGTTGCGGTAAAACCCTGCTGGCGCAGACGTTGGCGCGCATTTTGGATGTTCCGTTTACGATGGCTGATGCCACGACCCTGACCGAGGCCGGTTATGTGGGCGAGGATGTTGAAAACATCATTCTGAAACTGCTTCAGGCCAGCGAATATAACGTCGAACGCGCGCAACGTGGCATCGTTTATATCGACGAAGTCGATAAGATCACCCGCAAGTCTGACAATCCGTCGATTACGCGGGATGTCTCGGGCGAGGGCGTGCAGCAGGCTTTGTTGAAAATCATGGAAGGCACCGTTGCCAGCGTTCCCCCGCAAGGTGGGCGCAAACATCCGCAGCAGGAATTCCTGCAAGTTGATACCACGAATATTCTGTTTATCTGTGGCGGCGCATTCGCCGGTCTGGAAAAGATCATTGCACAACGTGGCAAGGGGTCGGGCATTGGCTTTGGCGCGGACGTAAAAGACAACGACAGCCGTGGTGTGGGCGAAGTATTCACCGAGCTGGAACCAGAAGATCTGCTGAAATTCGGCCTGATCCCGGAATTTGTTGGCCGTTTGCCGGTTATCGCCACGCTGCAGGACTTGGATGAGGATGCTCTTGTAACCATTCTGACCCAGCCCAAGAACGCGCTGGTCAAGCAATACCAGCGCCTGTTCGAGCTTGAAGACACCGAACTGACATTCACCGACGGTGCATTGGTTGAGATCGCGAAACGGGCGATTGAACGCAAAACCGGTGCGCGTGGTTTACGCTCAATCCTCGAAGACATTCTGCTCGACACAATGTTCGAATTGCCGGGCATGGAAAACGTGGTTGAAGTTGTCGTCAAGGACGAGGCCGTGACATCCGACGCCGAGCCGCTGTTGATTTACGGTGAAAGCCGCAAAGAAGAAGCCAGCGCCAGTTAACATCCCTCGGCGATAGTCGCACAACTTTGCTTATTCGTGTCCGGGGCTGGCCTTTGACTGGACGTTCATGCGCCAATCAGCCATATCATGGCGCAAGGCAACACCGGGCCAACGGAGAACCTGATGGGTATTCTAAAATCGATTTTGCGCGCAGTCACATGGTGGGGCAGCCAAACACTGAACACTCAGTTTTATACTTGGCGCAAAGGCGTGCAGGTTGGTGAGGATGCCGAGGGCAACCGGTTTTTTGAGACCCGCGATCAGAAGCGCAGATGGGTGATTTTTTCCGGCGATGCCGAAGCTACCAAAGTTTCGCCCGAATGGCACGGATGGCTGCATCACACATTTGACGAGCCTCCAACCAAGGCCCCATTAGCCCATAAAACATGGGAAAAGCCGCATCAGAAAAATCAGACCGGAACGCCAGCGGCCTATGCCCCGGCGGGATCAATCAGACGGGATAATCCGCTGAAACGTCGTGATTACGAAGCTTGGCAGCCGGAATAGCGTCATGTCGGAAAACACAACAGAGGTCATCGTCGGGGGCGTGGTTCTTACCGTCGCTCTGGGTTTTTTGCTTTACGCCGGGCAGCTGAGCGGTTTCACACAAAATACCTCTGCCGGGAACGAATTTACCGCGTCGTTCAGATCGATTGAGGGCGTGTCTGTCGGAACGGATGTGCGCGTTGCTGGGGTGAAAGTCGGTCGGGTGATCGAACTGGAACTGGATCCGCAAACCTTTCGTGCCCAAACGCGTATATCCATCACCAGTGATATTGAGTTGCCCGAAGATACCGCTGTCATCGTGGCATCCGAGGGGCTTCTTGGCGGAAATTTTGTCGAATTACTGCCCGGTGGCTCGCCCTTTAACCTAGAGCCGGGATCCGAAATTGAAGATACGCAAAGCTCGGTCAGCCTGATCCAGCTTATGCTGAAATTTGTCACCGGCAATTCGGACGAATGATGGCACGCTTTGGCCATACCCTAATTGCGCTGGCTTTTGGGGTTTTGGTTTCCAGCGGGATGCCTGCACTGGGCCAGCAGGCCAGCATTGCACCAAATGGCGCCATGTTACGTGCACTGGATAAAATTTCAGGCGAGGTTGTGGATTTTGATCTGTTGCCGGGGCAAACAAAACAGCTTGGCCGAATTCAGGTGTCCCTGAACGAATGCCGCTTTCCAACGGGCAACCCGGCAGGCGATGCGTTTGCCTATCTTTTGATCCGCAATGCCGGTGACGCAGACACAGCGTTTGAGGGCTGGATGATTGCCTCTAGCCCGGCGCTGAACGGGCTGGATCATTCGCGTTACGACGTTTGGGTGTTACGCTGTATCACGCCCTGAGCCGTCTGTAGTGTGGTCAGCGCCGTGATATCCGCCTTGCCCGCAACCGCCTTTTCCAACGCGCGCAGATAATCGTTGCGCTCAACCTCAACGCCACCAAGCGATTTCAGATGGGCTGTCAGGAACTGCGTGTCAAACAGGGTAAACCCGGTCTGACGCAGGCGATCCACCAGATAGGCGAGCGCTACTTTTGACGCGTTCGTGCGGCGCGAAAACATGCTTTCACCGAAAAACGCGCATCCAAGAGACACGCCATAAACGCCGCCAACCAATTCGTCGCCGTCCCATATTTCCTGACAATGGGCATGCCCCATTCGGTTTAGATCGCGGTAAAGGTCAAAAATTGTGTCGTTGATCCAGGTTTCTTCCCGGTCCGCACATCCCCGCACAACACCTTCGAAATCAGTGTCAAACCGGGCCTCAAGTGTGCCATTCTGCATCACGCGGGCAAGGCTGCGCGAGATGTGAAAGCCATCCAGCGGCAGGACGCCCCGAATACTGGGGTCAACCCAATGCACCTCTGGGTCATCACGGCTTTCGGCCATCGGGAAAATTCCCGCACCATAGGCGCGTAACAATAAGTCGGGTGTAAGTGGGCGCTCCACGATGTCAGGCCGTCAAATTGCGTTCCAGCCAGTCTTCCAGCCAGTGAATGCCGTAATTTCCGGTCTGGATGTCTTCTTCGGCCAACAGTTGGGGGAACAGCGGAATTGTGGTGTCGACGCCATCAACAATCAGCTCGCCCAAGGCGCGGCTTAGGCGAGATAGTGCTTCTTGCCGGTCCCGACCATGCACGATCAGCTTGCCGATCAAACTGTCGTAATAAGGTGGGATTGAATAGCCGTCATAAAGTGCTGAATCCATCCGCACACCCAGCCCGCCGGGGGCGTGATATTGGCTGATACGACCGGGGCAGGGCGCAAAATCGGGCAGCTTTTCTGCGTTGATCCGCACCTCGATTGCATGGCCATGGATTTCCAGATCATCTTGCCCGAACGACATTGGCAGCCCTTCGGCGACGCGGATTTGTTCGCGCACAAGATCAACACCAAAGATTGCTTCGGTTACCGGATGCTCGACCTGAAGGCGGGTGTTCATTTCGATGAAATAGAACTCGCCATCCTCAAACAGGAATTCGATTGTGCCGGCGCCAGCGTAATTGATGTCGGCCACCGCATCAGCGCAAATCTTACCGATCTTGGCGCGGGTTTTAGCATCGATCGACGGGCCGGGGGCCTCTTCAAACACTTTCTGGTGGCGCCGTTGCAGTGAACAATCGCGCTCACCCAGATGCACCGCTTTGCCTTTGCCGTCGCCGAAAACCTGAATTTCAATATGGCGCGGTTTTTGCAGGTATTTTTCAATATAACATTCGCCGTTGCCAAAGGCCGCCTTGGCCTCGCTGCCAGCGGTCATGAATGCCATTTCCATTTCACCGGCGTTCATCGCCACTTTCATGCCACGCCCGCCACCACCAGCGGTTGCCTTGACGATCACCGGATAGCCGATTTCAGCGCCAATCTTTTGTGCCGTTGCAACATCCGGCACGCCGCCACCCGATCCGGGCACGCAAGGCACGCCAAGCGCCTTCATCGTCTCAATGGCCGAAATTTTGTCGCCCATGATGCGGATATGTTCAGCCGTGGGGCCGATGAATTTAATGTCGTGGTCTTCCAGTATCTGCACGAAACTCGCGTTTTCAGACAGGAAT
>JAHRVC010000123.1 GCA_019090885.1 Marinosulfonomonas sp. | reverse complement strand
GGCGGCGGCTCGGGGCTGGATCTGGGTAAACTGGTGGCCTTCATGGCCGGGCAGACCCGCCCGCTTTGGGATTTTGAGGATGTAGATGATTGGTGGAAGCGCGCCGATGCGGATGCAATCGTGCCAATCGTGGCGGTGCCCACGACTGCTGGCACAGGGTCAGAGGTTGGCCGCGCTTCGGTTATTACCAATTCTGAAACGCAGGAAAAAAAGATAATTTTCCATCCCAAATTCCTGCCAAGCGTGGTGATTTGCGACCCTGAACTGACAGTCGGAATGCCCGGCGTCATCACCGCAGGCACCGGCATGGATGCGTTTGCCCATTGTCTTGAGGCGTTTTGTTCGCCCCATTATCACCCGATGTCACAAGGCATCGCGCTGGAAGGGATGCGGCTGGTTAAGGAAAATCTGCCCCGCGCTTATACCGAGGGCACAGATATCGAGGCGCGTGCGCATATGATGTCGGCGGCGGCAATGGGCTCGACCGCGTTCCAAAAGGGGCTGGGGGCAATTCATTCACTTTCGCACCCGATTGGCGCGGTGTTTCACACGCATCATGGAACCACCAACGCGGTGGTGATGCAGCCGGTGCTGCGGTTCAACCGTGCGGCTATCGAAGATCGGATCGTGATGGCCGCCAACTATCTGGGAATCCAAGGCGGGTTTGACGGGTTTCATGATTATGTCGGCGAGATTAACGGAGTGTTGAATATCCCCAAGAATCTTACCGATTTGGGTGTCGTGAACCCGGATATTGAAGCTTTGGTGGCCTCGGCGCTGCGCGATCCAAGTTGCGGCGGGAACCCGACTGAGATGACGCAGGAGAATACGACAAAGTTGCTGATGGATTGCTTCTGATCCTGCGGATTGGTCGAAAGTTGGCAGGCAACAGTTCCGGTGGCGGGCAGCGAATACTTGCGCATTTCTTTCAGAGATCTCATTTTTTCGCTCTGGTTTTGCGCATATGTTAGGGTAATCTGACCAACGGTTCCCCACATGAGAAATTTGATGATTGCCAAATATGTTGAGCGCCTTGCAGCAACCCTCGCAACTCTTACTATCCTAAGCACTTCGGCCCTGTCAGGTGGTTCATTAAAGGAGCGCATCCAGCAAAAAATGCAAACCGCCATAACTCAGGTTCAGGCGTTGGCCGCTGATGGCGGCAATCCGGCGCCGCATCTGGCGTTGCTTGAGAAAGCGCGCGGTCAGGTGTTGGCTGGTCATCCGCAACACGGCGAAGCAACGCTGGATAAAGCACTGAATGCGCTGGCGCAGGTCAGCCAAACGGCAGGCGGCGGCCAGGGGCCTGTTTTGCCGGTTCTGGACTGGTCAAATGAGAAAACGACCAAACTATACACCCATCCCCGCAAGATCAAAATCCGTGGCTACAGCAGCACCGTGATGGAGCCGTTTATCTCTTATGATGGGCAGCTATTGCTGTTTAACAATTCCAATACAGAAGCGGACACTGATCTGCATTTAGCCCGAAAAACCGGCGATCTGGAGTTTCAGTATATCCGCGTGCTTGATGAGACCCGCAGCGACGTGATGGAAGCCGCACCCAGTTTGGACAACAGCGGTGCGCTCTACTTTACCTCGCTAAGGGAGTATTTTCAGACCCGGGAAACGATATTGCGTGGCCAGCTTGAGGGCGATCGGGTCGTTGGCACCGAGGTGATCCGTGGGCAAATCACCCCGGCGCGAAACGGGTTGCTGAACATGGATGTCAGTGTGTCCCCGCAAGGGGATGAGCTGTATATTTCTGCCGCACGGTTTGTGGCGGGCAGCAATGCGCCAAAGGAAAGTAATTTGCAGTTGGCCAGAAAGGTTAACGGGCAGTTTGAAATTGACCGAAAGTCGGCGCGCTTGTTTGCCCGAGTCAACACCGACGCGCTGGAATACGCACCTTCAATTTCCGGGGATGGGCTGGAATTGTATTTCACCCGCGCCAGCCAGTTGATCGCAAAAGGATCACAAGGTGGCAAGCTGCGGATCATGGTTGCAACTCGAAAAAATCGCAATGACCCGTTTGAAGAACCCAGTGTTATCAAGGCTATAACGGGATTTGTTGAAGCCCCAACAATTACTGGGGATAAGCGCTATCTGTATTATCATGCCAAGGACCCAAAAGGCGTGCTGTCGCTTTATCGGGTCACGCGCCAATAGGCTGGCCTAATCCGTCGCCTCAGACTTATAATTTGGAATTGTCAGGATATAGACGGTGCCGGTGAACGAAGCCACATGCGCGCCTTTGTCATTTTTTACATCAATTGCGTAGACCGCGATTTTGCGTGTGCGCGAGACTTCCCGCGCGGTGGCTGTCAAAACGTCGCCCAGCCGGGCCGCTTCGGTATAGACGATGTGCACGTCAATTCCCGCCGATAGGGTGCCATAGCTGTTTGAGGCGACGCCAAAGGCGCAATCGGCCAGCGAAAAGATCGCGCCACCATGGCAGGTGCCGTTAAAGCTCAGGCTTTCTTTGCGCACTTGCATCCGGACCTTTGAACTGCCCCGGTCGATTTCAACCAGCTCTGCGCCAAGCGCGTTCATAAATCCGTCATTTTCTTTGAACTGTCGTTTTAGCAGGTCCAGCGACGGCAAGTCCGGGGTTTGGTCATTCATTTTGGCAGGCTTTCGTTCATCTGTTTCAAAATATCACGGGCGGCGTCCTGCAGGTCCAGATCGGCCTCTTGCAGGGCGGTGATGATCGCCGTTGTAGCGGGGCTTTTGTCGGCCAAAACATGCTCTTGTGCGAGCTTGGCGACCATCTGTGCTAAAAGGCGGCGTGTGCGGCCCTCGATCGCGCTTCTGTTGCTTTTAGTTCCATTCAACTCTGCCTTTTGCGTTACTGCGTCGGCAAGTTCCTGCACTCCGGACCGGTCTATCGCGTTGGTGGATAAAACCGGGATTTCCCAGTCACTTGCAGCACGTAGTCCAAGCATCGCCTGAAGTTGCTGAACCGTGCGTTTGGCCAGCGGCAGGTCAGATTTATTAACCACCAGAACATCGGCAATTTCCAGAATTCCGGCCTTGATCGCCTGAATATCATCGCCAAGACCCGGCGCTGAGATTACGATTTTGACGTCCGCGATCTCGGCCATTTCAACCTCGGATTGCCCGGCGCCGACGGTTTCAAGGATCACGATGTCAAAGCCTGCTGCGTCCATCAGGTCGGCAACACGGGCGGCGGATGCCGACAAGCCGCCCAAATGCCCTCGTGACGCCAGCGAGCGGATAAACACGCCGTTGTCCATCACATGTTCGGCCATGCGAATGCGATCGCCCAGAACCGCGCCGCCGGTGATCGGGCTGGACGGGTCTACCGCGACAACGCCGACGGTTTTGCCGCGCTTGCGCATTTCCTGAATATAGGCGTTGACCAGTGTCGATTTTCCAGCCCCCGGCGGGCCGGTAAAGCCAACCACAACGGCCTTGCCAAGATGCGGGCGGATTGCCTTTAGCAGGTCGCGCGCAGCCGGGCGGTTGCCCTCGATCACGCTGATTGCGCGGGCAAGGGCGGTGGTTTGCCCGGCCAGCAACCGCTCGGCCAGCCCTTGTTTCACCGTCGTTTGTTGGTCCATTGCGATTATGCCACCACCAGCGGCTGACCAAAGCCCAGTTCCTCGCGCAGCAGCGCGATAATCTCACCCTGAGATGCACCAGCACGCACCGCGTCGATTTCTGCCCCAAAGATGTTGCCATCCTCAGATTGCGCCACTTCGCGCAGGTTTTTCATGGCAGCTTCAAACGCAGCCTGATCGCGGTCGGCCTTGTTTTTCGTCAGCCGGGCGATCTGTGCTTCCATGTCTTCTTTGGACGGGCGTTCAAGCACAGGACGGGACGCTGCGTCTTCTTCTTCCTGATAGGCGTTGACGCCGACGACAATTTGTTCGCCGCTGTCGACCTGATCCTGAAATTCCAGTGCGCTGGCACCGATCATATGTTGCACAAAGCCGCTTTCCACCGCCTTATACATGCCGCCTTCAGCGTCGATCTGTGCGATGACCTTGAGGATTTCCTCTTCCATCGCGTCCGTCAGGCTTTCAACGTAGTAGGAACCACCGAGCGGGTCGATAACATCAACCAGATGGGCCTCATGTTTCAGGATATTCTGCGTCGAAATGGCGATCTTGGCGCTATCCTGGCTAGGCGTCGACAGCACTTCGTCATAGCCATCGGTGTGCAGCGATTGCAGTCCGCCGAAAATGCCAGCCATCGCCTGCACGGTGACACGGGCGATGTTGTTAAGTGGCTGTTGGCGTGTCAGATCACAGCCCGAGGTCTGGCCGTGGAATTTGAACCGCATGGCGCGTGGATCGGTTGCGCCAAAGCGTTCTTTGCACAGATTGTTCCAGATCCGCCGACCGGCGCGGAATTTGGCGACCTCTTCAAAAAAGCTGACCGAGATGTCGAAGAAAAAAGTGAAGCGTTGCAGGAACTTATCGGGGTCCATGCCGCGCGACTGACAATCTTTGGCGTATTGGATCGCCGTTGACAGGGTCAGCCCCATGGCCTGCGCCGGGGTCGCACCTGCCTGTTGCATGTGCTGGCCAACCACCGAAAGGCCGTTCCAGTTGGGCACATGTTCGGCGCAATATGTCATCGTGTCCATCAGCACCCGGCGCGCGCCGGGCAGGGACAGGCGATAGAACATGTGGTTAGCCACGAAATGCGAGATATAATCGCTTTGGTTCGACGTGCCGGTTACCTTTGTCCAAGGGATGCCGCGCCGTTCGGCCACAACCAGCATCTGCGCCAGCATGGTGAATGGGCTGGGATCATTCAGGCCGATTGAAATTTCGTCAATCGGGATATCGCGCAGGCTGATATCCATGTCTTCTTCGGAATTGATGACAGTGCCACAAGTGCCCAGCAATTCAGGCTCGACATCATCACAATCAAGGCCGCGATAGACCGAGTTACACGGGATGATCGACAGCGCACTGGCACCAGATCGCAGGATGCTTTTGATCCGCTCGTTAAAATCCTCGGGGCGGCCAAGGCCGATTAACTGGCGCTGAGTCCATGTGCGGCCCCGGTGCATGGTGGGGTAAATGCCGCGCGTTGTCGGGCCGTCACCGGGAAAGCCCAGCTTTTGTGCATAGGCACCGTCGGGGTCATTTTCGGGATAATAGAGCGGCTCGATCGCCACGCCGGAACGGTTGCGGGTGGCGCGATCTTTGCCGATCATCTTGTCGTAGTTGCCTTGCCAGTTCTTGGCGTCCTGGGCGGTGGAATTATCGGCGTCTGTAGCGGTGACTTTTTTCACAACATTCATGATATCAACCTTTCGTTAGTCCAGAGGACGGTCTTTGGCGGCGGCCTTGGCAAGCGCGTCGACGGTTTCAACGATTTCTTCACGCCCGGCACCGGGGTGAAAGACTTTGGATACGCCAGAAGCGATCAGATCGGCCTCATCCTCATCTGGAACAATGCCGCCAACAACGACGCGGATGTGGGCCAAATCGGCCTCGGCCAGTGCTTTCATCAGTTTGGGAACCAGCAAATGGTCCGTCGCCAGCGAGCTGATGCCAACCACGTCAACGTCCTCTTCCATGGCGAGTTTCACCACCGCGTCGATTTTCTGCCACGGGTTGGTGTAGATAACTTCCATGCCTGCGTCGCGCAGAAAGGCTGCGATTATCCGGCTGCCCCGGTCGTGCCCGTCAAGGCCAATTTTGGTGACCAGCACGCGGGCAGGGGTGGTTAAGACTTCGTTCATATCAGGCGTTCCTATCTAAAGGTCAGGGCGTATCTAAGGGTCAGGGGGCGGCGGTGCCGCGAAGATTTCGGATGAAATGGCGGGCCAGCTGCGCCGGGGTGGCGCGGCCGGGTTGAAACCAGACCGGCGTGTGGTTCATGGCACCCAGCAACATCAGGCGCAAAACGGATCGGTCGGTGTCGGGTGTCAGGGGCAGGGCATCGACAACGGTGTGAAAACGGGCCTCATATTGGTCGCGCAATGCGATCAGCTCAGCTTGGGCACCCGGCGCGTCACCGGGCAGCACCCGCACGACGACTTGGGCAAAATGGCTGCCGTCCAGAAGTACGCTAAGATGCGCTTGCGCTGCGGCTTGCAAGCGCTCCCACGGATCGTCAGGTGACGTGGCAAGCGCGTGGTCAACAGCGTCGCTAAGCAGACGCACGCCTTCTTCGAAAACCGACAGCAGCAGCGCTTCTTTTGAAGCGAAATGATAATAGAGCGAGCCGGACAACATGCCCGTCGCCTTGGCAATATCGCGCATCGAGGTGCCGCCATAACCGTGGCGCACAAACAGCTCTGCCGCTGATTCCAAAATCAGCTCTCGGCGGTTGTCACTTCGAAGGGTTTGGGCCGGTGCGGACATTGTTGCGGAGTTCCCCAAGCAAACGATTGCTTGGTTAATAGCGAGTCGTTTCGCCGGTGTCAAGAATTCACCAATTTTGGCCTAATCGGAGCTTTGGTTTTTGGCAGGCGGACACAGGTCCTGATTTTCGCCCAAACGTGGTGCGTGCAGACGGTTAATGTCTGCCGGGGTTTTGGAAAACCGGATGGGCGATTGGGTTGTCCAGATTTGACCTTCGGTTGGATGTTCGACCTGCTGAAAGAACCCGGTGGCGGCCAGATGGGGATCGGACGGCAGGTCTTCCATCATCTGAACCGGGATGGCCGGAATGTCGGCCGCTTCCATCAGGGCAACCCATTCTGCCGTTGTCCGTTCAATCGCCAGTTTTGAGACGATGTCATACATGCCGCCAATATTTCTGCTGCGCTCGGCCAGATCGATAACCCAAGGGTGGTCCAGCATATCGGGGCGGTCAATCGCGGTGAAAAATCGCTGCCATTGCGAATTGGTATAGGGCAGCAGGGTGATATACCCGTCAGCCGTTTGCAAAGGTCGACGATGGGGCACCAGCATACGCTCGTAGCCAAAGGATTTCGGCTTGTCTTCAAATGTGGCGGCGGCCATGTGTTCGACCAGCAGGAACGACGTCAGTGTTTCATACATCGGCACTTCGACGTGCTGTGCTTCGCCAGTGCGTTCGCGGTGCAGCAGCGCGGCCATGATCGCATAAGCCGTCGTTACACCGCCCAGTTTGTCGGCAAGGACGGTTGGCGCATAATCAGGTGCCCCGTCCGGATCGCGCATTTTGGCCAGGCTTGCCAAACCACTGACCGATTGAACGATGTCGTCATAGGCGGGCTTGTCGCGGTAAGGGCCATCTGTGCCAAAGCCGATCGTGGCCACGGTGATCAGGTTGGGATTGATCTTGGCAAGGTCGGCCGGGGCAAGGGCCAGCCGTTCCAGTGCGGCGGGGCGAATGCTGGACGCAAAGACATCCGCGTCTTTCAACATCTCAAGCAGGCGTTCACGATCCTCGGTTTTTTTGAGATCCAGACAAACGCTGCGTTTGTTGCGGTTCACCCCAAGATAGGCCGCGCCCATGCCGGGGTTGCGCGCTGGCTGGACCTCGCGCAGCATATCACCTTCGGGGCTTTCGATCTTGATCACATCGGCCCCCAGATCGCCCAGCATTTGCGTAGCCAACGGGCCGAAAATTACCGAGGTCAGGTCGATGACTTTGATACCGGCGAGCATGCCTGGTTTGGGAGAATCCGTCATTACGAACCTTTCAATCTTGTGCTGATAGCTTTGCAGTTGTTTGGGTTAGCCCTTTGGCAGAAATTCCGCCATGATCTGTTGGCTGTGTTGCCCGACGGCTGGCACCGGGTTCAGCGAAATCTTGGCGTCAGAGCGCCGGATCGGCGGGGCAGGGATGCTGACCGTGCGTCGCGGGGTCTCGATGCTGATGCGATCCACTTGCGGATGCACCGACAGGTCGGCCACATCGTTTACCGCACCGGATGCGATTTTGCCTTTTTGCAGGATCGCCAGCATTTCGGGTCGATCATGCTTGGCAAAGACGGCGCGGATCATGCTTTCCAGTTCCGCCTTGTTTTCCAGCCGGTCGCTGTTGTTTGCAAACCTTGGGTCATCCGCCAGCGCCCGGTCGCCCAGCACAAATTCGGCAAAATTCGCCCATTCGCGCGGGTTTTGCACCGACAGAACAATCTCATTGCCATCACCGCAGGGGAATGAACCGTAAGGGACGATGAATGAGTGGAACAACCCGGTGCGTGGCGTGACCTTATCGGCAAGCTCATGGAACATCAGCGGCACAGACATCCAGTCCGCCAGCGTGTCAAACATCGCAACCGCGATGCCGCGCCCTTTACCGGTGCGCTCGCGTTCCAGCAGGGCCTCTAGTATGCCAGCGTGGGCAGTCATCCCGGTGGAAATATCACAGACAGACACCCCAACCCGACCCGGCGCGTCCGGCGTTCCGGTGATCGAGGCCAGCCCGCTTTCGCATTGCACCAACAGATCATAGGCCTTGGCGTTCTTCATTGGGCCGTCTTCGCCGTACCCAGTAATGTCACAGGTGATCAGACGCGGATGGCGTGCCCGCAAATCGGCCGAACCCAGCCCCATCCGAACGGTGGCGTCGGGCGCAAGGTTCTGAATGAATACGTCGGCGCGGGCCAGCAGAGCGTCCAGCAGTTCGCGACCCTCGTCGGATTTAATGTCGATCTGAACCGATTCCTTGCCCCGGTTCAGCCAGACGAAATAGGCGCTGTCCCCATCAACAACCGTGTCATAGGCGCGGGCGAAATCGCCGGGGCCTTCGCGTTCGACCTTGATGACGCGCGCACCGGCGTCGGCCAGTCGTGACGATGCAAATGGCGCGGCTACGGCCTGCTCCAGTGCCACAACAAGAATTCCGTCCAGCGGGCCTTTGTCGGGGTTGCTCATGGGTAATGTCCTCCGGGTGGGCGCCTGATACGCCTTGCAAATAATCTAACATGCGTTAGAAATTGGGGTCAACGGCGCAATGCCAGATCAGAAGTGCGCGCGTTTGGCTTTGGCGTGCCTAACAGTTTTGAAACACGCGGACCAGATCGAATGGCGCGCGTAGGGCCAGCAACTGCGCGGCGACACGGATGTGATGATATCGGGTGCTGCGGGCCTAATCTGCCCGGCTCTCTTTCTAGAGGCCCCCGGTATCTGCAAGAAGGGTGACAACGAATTTGATCGCAGGGTTGCGGTCCAAGGAAACTTTACGGGAGAAATGGAACACAATGGATATTGACGCACTTTCAAACTGGACGTTTGACGAACTCGAGCATGATTTCAGCCAACGCGACACGATGCTTTATGCGCTGGGGCTTGGCTTTGGCGAGGATCCGATGGATCCCAAAGAACTGGCATACGTCTATGAAGAAAACCTTGTGGCTGTGCCGAGCATGGCGGTGGTGCTTGGTTATCCGGGCATGTGGGTGCGCGACCCAAAGGCCGACATCGACTGGAAAAAAGTGCTGCATGGTGAGCAGTGGCTGGAAGTTTTCAAACCTTTGCCGACCGAAGGCAAGGTGATCGGGCGCACCAAGATCGACCATATTTCCGACAAGGGCGAGGGCAAGGGCGCTGTCATCTATGTCAGCCGCGATATCATTGATGCCGCCAGCAACGAAACATTGGCCCGCGTTACGATGTCGATTTTTGCCCGTGGTGACGGTGGTTTTGGCGGCGAGAACATCCCCGGCCCGACACCAGCGACGATCCCCGATCGCGCCCCGGATTTTACTTGCGATCTTGCAACGATGCCGCAACAGGCGCTGATTTACCGGCTGAGCGGCGATTATAACCCGCTGCACGCGGACCCCGAGGTTGCAAAGTCTGTCGGGTTCAAACAGCCGATCCTGCATGGTCTGGCAACTTATGGTCTGGCGGGGCGCGCGGTGCTCAAGACGCTGTGCGATTACGATGCCAGCCGTTTGACCAAGCTGGATGTGCGCTTTTCCTCGCCGGTTTACCCCGGTGAAACGGTGCATTTTGACATCTGGCAGGACGGGCAGGACGTTCGTTTCCGCGCCTCTGTTCCGGCCCGTGACGTCGTTGTTCTGAACAATGGCGCAGCTCGCGTCGTTTAACCAAAAGAAAGCCATCCAATGACCCGACCGCTCGACGATATATTTGTTCTGGATTTTTCCACCTTGCTTCCCGGTCCGCTGGCCACCCTGATGTTGGCTGAAGCTGGCGCAGAGGTGGTTAAGCTGGAACGCCCCGGAACCGGCGAAGACATGCGCCGTTTTGAACCAAAACTTGACGCCAAAAGTCTGGGCTACACGTTGCTTAACCGGGGCAAGAAAAGCATAGCGCTAGACTTGAAAGAGGCGGGGTCAGTCGAAGCCTTGCGTCCGCTGATCGAAAAAGCAGACGTGATCGTCGAGCAATTCCGCCCCGGCGTGATGGAGCGGTTGGGTCTGGGATATGAGGCGGTTCGCAAGATGAACCCGGACATCATTTATTGCTCGATCACCGGGTATGGTCAGTCGGGGCCCAAAAGCCTCGTGGCGGGGCATGACATGAATTACCTTGGTGATGCGGGCGTTTTGTCGATCAGCAGCGGTCCGGTGGACAACCCGACAGTTCCGCCCGCTTTGATGGCCGATGTAGGCGGCGGCACCTATCCGGCGGTGGTCAATATCCTGCTGGCTTTACGCAACCGGGATCGCACCGGCGAGGGCGCGCATCTGGATATCGCCATGGCCGAGGGCGTCTTTGCGTTTGCCTATTGGGCTTATGCGCAAGGCGTTGTTCTGGAGCAACCCGTGCCCAATGGTGCTGCTCGTCTGACCGGCGCTGTGCCGCGTTACCGGATGTATCCCACATCGGATGGCAAATTGGCAGCGGTGGCCTGTATCGAGCAGAAATTCTGGGACGCTTTTTGCGATGTCATCGACATGCCTGCAAACCTGCGCGACGACAGCCGTGACCCTGCTGCCTGCATTGCGGAAATTAGCCGCCGGGTGCTGGTGCACGACGCCGCGCACTGGGAAAAGCTGTTCAAAGCTGCCGATTGCTGTTGCACGATCGTTAAGGATTTGTCGCAGGCAGCGCAGGATCCGCATTTTCAGGAACGTGGGGTATTTGACTGGAAAGTCGGTATGGGTGATCGCGAAATTCAGGCATTGGTATTGCCGATTGCCGCTGAATTCCGGGGTGCCAAGGAAGAACCGGTTTCTGCCCCGGCACTGGGTGAGAACAATTCGGACTATGGGGTGACTGACCCATCGTAACCGAAGGATGCAATGGATTGACAGGCACCCGGTGCGGACGTATTCTAACAAGCGTTAGAAATTAATAAGCAAGCCAAACCGGGGGCCGAAATTTTGGGCGACAAAGCGATGGATATTCCTGAAGACGCGCGGGATTTTCTGGCCCCGACGCATTATGTCGACAGTGATGCGCCCGAGGTTCAGGGCTTTGTTGCTCGGGCGATGAAAGACCTTGGCCCGGACGCGAGCGACACCGAAAAGGCGATCTGCCTGTTTGAGGCCGTGCGCGACGGTATTCGCTATGATCCCTACACATTTGAAATGGAACCAGCTTCCTACCGTGCAAGTTTCATTGCCGGGATGGAGTCGGCCTACTGTGTGCCCAAGGCAATTCTGCTGGCCGCCTGCCTTCGCGCGGCTGGCATCCCGGCGGCCCTTGGATTTGCCGACGTCAAAAACCACCTCAACACGCCCAAGCTGACCGAATTGATGGAAACCGATCTGTTCATCTACCACGGCTATGTGCAGGTCTGGCTGGACGGAAAGCCCTACAAAATCACACCGGCCTTCAACATGGCGCTATGCGAGCGTTTTGGGGTCAAACCGCTGGTGTTTGACGGTAAGTCGGACGCTCTTTTTCACGAATTTGACCAGCAAGATCAACGGCATATGGAGTATGTTAACGATCGTGGGTTGTTTCAGGATGCGCCGATCGAGGAATTTCTGCGGGTTTTCAAGGCGACCTATCCAAAGTTGGAGGCGTTTAATCAGGACCGGATCGCAGCATTGGGTGCAACGGATTACGACGCTGACTTTGCCGCGAGCACGAAGGAAAAGGCGCTATGAAATATCTTGAAAGCTTCCAGCTCGGGGATGTGCACATATTCAGCGGCAAACCAATGAGCACAGCCGAAATTATGGCGTTCGCACGGGAATGGGATCCACAGCGGCTGCATTTGGATGTCGACTATGCCACGTCGCTGCATGGTAGCCTGATTGCGTCCGGCTTTCAGACTATGTTGCATGTTTTTGAGCCGGTCATGCGAGAGTTCATGGCCGGTGTGGAAAATCTGGGGGGCTTGGGATTTGATAATCTGCGCTGGCCCCGCCCGGTGCGCCCGGATGAGGCGCTCGAGGTTAAGATTACTGTGACGGGTGTGAAACCCTCGCGTAGCAAGCCCGATCGCGGGGTGTTGTCTTATAGTTTAGAGGCACGAAACCCCGCCGGAGAGATCGTGCTGACATTGGAAACTGCCGCGATGTTGCGGCGCAAAGGGGCGGACGGCGAATGACGGATATGGTTGATACTGCACAGTCTGACGAAGACCTG
>JAHRVC010000122.1 GCA_019090885.1 Marinosulfonomonas sp. | reverse complement strand
TATGAACTGGGTTCGACGTTCAAACTATTCGCAATCGCGCAGGCGCTTGATACGGAGCTGGTCAACCCTTCGACAATGATCGACACGCGCGGGCCGCTAAGATGGGGCAAATACAAAATCCGCGATTTCCACAACTATGGAAATCAACTGTCGGTCACTGACGTGTTGGTCAAATCCTCTAACATCGGAACCGCGCGGATAGCCCAGATGATTACGGCTGAACGCCAGCAGCCGTTCCTCAAAAGCCTTGGCCTGCTGGATGCAACCCCGGTCGAGCTGATCGAAGCGCCCGGTGCGCGCCCGCTTTTGCCGCCCAAATGGTCGGAAATATCCACGATGACGATTTCTTACGGCCATGGGTTGTCGGCCAGTCCGCTGCATTTGGCCGCCGCATATGCGTCGGTTCTGAATGGTGGTACACGGGTTGCGCCGACGTTGCTAAAAAACAGCAACCCTGAACCTGGGCCACGCGTGGTTTCGAGCCAGACTTCGGCCATTGCGCGCGGAATGCTGCGCGAGGTCGTCGTGCGCGGCACGGCGCGATTTGGTGAGGTTGAAGGCTACGCTGTTGGCGGCAAAACCGGCACCGCCGACAAGCCAAAGGAACGCGGGGGCGGGTATTATGATGACAAGGTGATCGCTACGTTCGCCAGCGTCTTTCCGGCGGATGATCCGCGCTACGTTCTGGTCGTGACACTGGATGAGCCGGTGGAAACGTCGGGCAAGGAACCACGCCGCACTGCAGGTTGGACGGCCGTTCCTGTAGCGGCCGAGATTATTCGCCGCGCCGCACCCTTACTGGGATTGCGTCCGGCGATTGAACAGGGTCCGCCCGATAGGTTAACACTGGTCTCAAACTAATCCGAAAGAGCGGCGTCCATGGCAGAGCGGGCAAAAACTTCATCACTGGTGGCGCTCGGCCTGACGGCAATAAAAGCGCGCGATGCGACCATTACCGGCCTGTCTGTCGACAGTCGGGACGTCAAAGACGGGCATTTGTTTGCGGCCCTGCCGGGCACAAACGTGCATGGCGGCGAATTTATCAAATATGCGCTGCGACAGGGCGCCGTGGCTGTCCTGACGGATCGCGCGGGTTTTGCGATTGCAGCCGATGAAATCGCCGCAGCCGATGTGGCCGTGGTGCTGGCCGAAGACCCAAGGCAGGCGCTGGCCTATGCCGCCGCCCTGTGGTTTGGCGCGCAGCCAGAAACGATGGTTGCAGTTACCGGCACCAACGGAAAAACATCCGTTGCGACATTTACCCGCCAAATCTGGACCGGGCTTGGGTTGGCGGCGGTCAATCTGGGTACCACGGGGATTGAGGGCGCTTTTGAGGCCCCGCTTGGCCATACCACCCCCGAACCGATCACCCTGCACCGCGCGCTTGCCCAGATTGCAAAGGCAGGCGTGACCCACGCCGCGATGGAGGCATCCTCGCACGGGTTGGCGCAGCGTCGCCTAGACGGGGTGTCGCTGGCGGCAGCGGCATTCACTAATTTCTCGCAGGATCATCTGGATTATCACGCCACTTTTGACGACTATTTCAACGCCAAAATGGGCCTGTTTCGCCGTGTGCTGTCCGAAGATGGCGCAGCGGTGGTTAACATTGACGATCCGCGTGGCGCAGAGGTGGCCGACCTTGTGTTGGCACGCGGGCAGGATCTGATCTCGGTCGGGCGCTCGCAGGACGCGCATCTGCGAATTCTGGGCCAGCGGTATGATGCCACCGGGCAGGATTTGCGGTTTGACTGGAACGGCGAGCCGCATCAGGTGCGCCTGAACCTGATCGGCGGCTTTCAGGCGGAAAACGTGCTGGTGGCGGCAGGGCTGGCCATCGGTGCAGGTGCCAAGGTCGAGGCGGTTTTTGCCTGCCTGCGCGAACTGGTAACGGTTCGCGGGCGCATGCAATTGGCCGCAACGCGCGAAAACGGCGCTTCGGTCTTTGTCGATTTTGCCCATACACCGGATGCCGTGGCAACGGCGCTAAAATCACTGCGCCCACATGTTTTGGGGCGGCTGATCGTTGTGCTTGGGGCGGGCGGTGATCGCGATGCGTCCAAGCGTCCGCTGATGGGGCAGGCGGCGTGCGAAAATGCCGACGTTGTATTTGTGACAGATGACAATCCGCGTAATGAAGACCCGTTTATTATCCGCCGCGCGGTGATGCAGGGCTGTCCCGATGCGACCGAGGTCGGCGATCGCGCCGAGGCAATATTGCGCGGTGTCGATGCCCTGCAACCGGGTGACGCGCTGTTAATCGCAGGCAAGGGCCATGAAACCGGCCAGACAATTGGTGACGATGTGTTCCCGTTTGACGATGTGGAACAGGCGAGCGTCGCTGTCGCAGCCCTTGACGGGCGGGTGACGTGAGCGTGCTTTGGACGGCAGCAGAGGCCGCCCGCGCGACCGGCGGCACAGCCGTTGGCGACTGGGACGTAAGCGGCGTTTCGATTGATACACGCTCAATGCAGCCGGGTGATTTGTTCGTGGCTCTTACAGATATTCGCGACGGGCATGATTTTGTGGCACAAGCCCTTTCAGCGCAGGCCGGTGCGGCACTGGTTTCACGGGTTCCCGAAGGCGTGGCCAAAGACGCACCGCTGCTGATTGTGCCGGATGTGCTGGCGGCTTTGGAAAAGTTGGGCGTGGCTGGCCGGGCGCGCAGCCGGGCGCGGGTTGTGGCGGTGACCGGTTCGGTTGGCAAAACCTCAACCAAAGACATGCTGCGCGACGTTCTTGCCCGCCAGGGCGTGGTTCATGCGGCGGTGATGAGTTTCAATAACCAATGGGGTGTTCCACTGACGCTGGCGCGCCTGCCCAAAGACGCCGATTTTGCAGTGATCGAGATTGGCATGAACCACCCGGGCGAAATTGCCCCGCTGGCGGCAATGGCACGGCCCGACGTGGCGCTGATCACCAACGTGGCGGCTGTGCATCTTGAGGCATTTGAAAGCATCGCCGCCATCGCCCGCGAAAAGGCGAGCGTTTTTGAAGGGCTGGAAAAGGGCGGCGTTGCGGTCATCAATTCTGATCCCGCTGTTGTGGATATTCTGCGTCAGGGTGCTGGCAATGCGGCGCGGGTTTTGACGTTCGGGGCTGCCGCCACGGCTGATTTCAGGCTGCTGGACGTAGCCCTGAGCAACGACACGACAATTGTCACAGCGCAGCATGGTGCCGATCAGTTCCTGTTCAAGATCATGACTGCCGGGCGCCATTTTGCCGAAAACGCGCTTGGCGTTCTTGCGGTTGTCGAGGCACTGGGATGTGACACGGGCATTGCCGCTGTCGATCTGGGCCTGTGGCAACCACCGGCCGGGCGGGGAACGCGCGAAACCATTGTGATGGATATCGTAGACGACCACCTGACCTTCGATTTGCTCGACGATGCGTTCAACGCAAACCCCACTTCGATGATCGCCGCGCTCGAAGTTCTGGCCGCCGGAACGCCAACGGGCGGCATTGGCCGGATCGAGAAGGGGCGGCGCATTGCGGTGCTGGGCGATATGCTGGAACTTGGCAGCGATGCCAAAGCCATGCACGCCGCAATCGCTCAACTGCCAACGATAGGTGCGGTTGATGTGGTTCATTGCGTCGGCCCGCTGATGGCCGGGCTTTATGACGTGTTACCGGCTGAACAGCGCGGCCAATTCTGTGAAACTGCACCCGAGATGGCGGCGCAGGCACATGCGCTGGTTGACGCTGGCGATATCGTGCTGGTCAAGGGCTCTAAGGGCAGCAAAGTGTCGCTGGTTGTTGACGCGCTCAGAAAACTGGGCCATCGCAAGGGAAATAATAAACCACGAGGAAACGAGTAAATGTTGTATTGGCTGACGCTGCTTTCGGACGGTGGCGACGTGTTCAACCTGTTTCGCTACATCACGTTTCGCGCAGGCGGGGCATTTTTCACGGCGCTGATCTTTGGGTTTATCTTCGGAAAGCCACTGATCAACCTGCTCAAACGCAAACAGGGCAAGGGCCAGCCGATCCGTGAAGACGGGCCGCAAAGCCATATTCTGGAAAAGGCGGGAACCCCCACCATGGGCGGGGTGCTGATCCTTGGCGCGGTGATCGTTTCAACGCTGCTTTGGGCGCGGCTGGATAACCCGTTTGTCTGGCTGGTGCTGTTTGTCACCGTGGGCTTTGGAATGATTGGCTTTATCGATGACTATCAAAAGGTTTCGCGTCAGAACACCAACGGCGTGCCTGCGCGGGTGCGGTTTTCGATCGGTATGGCAATCGCCGCCGTCGCTGCCTATTGGGCGGCAACGCTTCACCCGGCCGATCTTAGCAATCAACTGGCGCTTCCGATTTTTAAGGACACGCTGCTGAACCTTAGCTTCATGTTCGTGCCCTTTGGCATGATCGTAATTGTCGGCGCTGCCAATTCGGTGAACCTGACGGACGGTTTGGACGGGCTGGCAATCATGCCGGTGATGATTGCGGCGGGCACGCTTGGCGTTATTGCCTATGCAGTTGGCCGCGTCGATTTCACCCAATATCTGGACGTGCATTACGTGCCCGGAACCGGCGAAATCCTGATCTTTACGGCCGGTCTGATCGGCGGCGGGCTGGGCTTTCTTTGGTATAATGCGCCCCCCGCTGCGGTATTTATGGGCGATACCGGATCGCTGGCTATGGGCGGTGCCTTGGGCGCGATTGCGGTTGCCACCAAACACGAGATCGTCTTGGCAATCGTCGGTGGCCTTTTCGTGGTCGAGGCGCTGAGCGTGATCATTCAGGTCGGCTATTACAAAGCCACCGGCAAGCGGGTGTTCCTGATGGCCCCGATCCACCACCATTTTGAACATCTTGGCTGGAAAGAGCCCCAGATCGTGATCCGGTTCTGGATCATCAGCCTGATCCTTGCGCTGATTGGTCTGGCGACGTTGAAGGTCAGATGATCCCGGTCCTCGGATATTCCGGCCAGAAAGTTGCCGTTCTTGGCCTAGGCCGCTCTGGTCTGGCCGCAGCGCGGGCGTTGGCTGCGGGCGGGGCCGTGCCGATTTGCTGGGACGACGGCGAAAAAGCGCGCGCGCTGGCCGAGGGCGAAGGCTTCACCATCGCAGATCTTACGCGCGACAAATCCTGGGATGGCGTCCAGTCGTTGATCGTGTCGCCGGGCATCGCGCATCTTTACCCCACGCCGCACGCTGCAATCACCATCGCGCGCCAGTCGGGCATTCCGGTCGACAATGACATCGGGTTGTTCTTCCACTCGTTCGCGACGCAGGACTGGAATGGTTTTGATGTGCCCCCAAGGGTGATCGCGGTCACCGGTTCAAACGGTAAATCGACGACGTCGGCGCTGATCGACCATATCCTGCAATCGACTGGCAAGCACTGTCAGTTGGCCGGGAATATCGGGCGCGGCGTGCTTGATCTTGAGCCGGGGCAGGACGGCGATGTCGTGGTGCTGGAACTGTCCAGCTACCAGACCGATCTGGCCCGCGCGCTGACGCCTGACATTGCGGTATTTACGAATCTGACGCCCGACCATCTGGATCGTCACGGCGGATTGGGGGGCTATTTTGCCGCCAAACGCCGACTGTTTGCCGAAGGTGGCCCGGATCGCGCCGTGATCGGTGTTGATGAGGCTGAGGGGCTGTCGCTGGCGGGCGAACTGGCGCAAGCGCCCGAGGATGATCGGGTAATCCGCGTGTCGGTTGCACGTAAACTGGCCGGGCCGGGCTGGTCTGTTTCGGTGCGAAAGGGTTTTTTGTCCGAAACTCGCAAAGGGCGGCAGGTTGGCTCGATTGATCTGCGTGAAATTGCCGGTCTGCCGGGCGTTCATAATCAGCAAAACGCGGCCGCCGCTTACGGTGCGGTGCGCGCATTGGGTTTGGCACCCCGAGCGATCGAGGCCGCTTTGCATTCTTTTCAAGGTCTGCCACACCGCAGCCAAATCGTCGGGCAAAAGGATGGCGTGACATTTGTTAACGATTCCAAAGCCACCAATGTAGATAGCGCGGCTATGGGATTACAGGCGTTCAAACGGATACGGTGGATTGCTGGCGGGCAGGGCAAGGATGGTGGGATTGCATCGCTTACACCGCATCTGGGATCAGTCGCCAAGGCCTATTTGATCGGCGAGGCTGCGGCGGATTTTGCCGACCAGTTGGGCGAGACCCCCCATGAGATTTGCGAAACGATGGAAATTGCGGTGGCTCACGCCGCAGAGCAGGCCGAGCCGGGGGATACTGTCTTACTTGCCCCCGCTGCGGCGAGTTTCGATCAATACCCGGATTTCGAAAAACGCGGTGACGCGTTCACCCAAGAAGTTAAGAAATTTCTGGCGCGCTGATTTCGACAGAAAACCTATCGCTGGCCGTGTAAGCTAATACTACCAACCAAAAGCGAAGGTAAATAATATGAATGTCTGGACCAGAACCAAAGCCGGGGTCGGCGCGATCCTTGTCACGATTGCCCTGCTAAGCGCGCCAGCATTCTCGGAGACCCGACAAAAAACCACCCACAATTATCGCGCAGACCTTGGCGCAACCTCCCCCGAGTTAGATGTCTATTCGGCAGACACTGCCAAGGACGCACCGGTTTTGGTTTATGTGCATGGCGGTGCTTGGGTTAAGGGCACGCGCAACGCTGTCCATGACAAGCACCGCCATTTTCTGGGGCTGGGCTTTGTGTTTGTCTCGCTCGACTATCGGCTGGTGCCGGATGTGACCGTTGCCGATCAGTTTGGGGATATTGATGCGGCTCTGGGCTGGGTGCAGGAAAATATCGGAAAATTCGGCGGTGATCCTGACAATTTGCACCTGATGGGCCACTCGGCGGGGGCGCATTTGGTGGCGATGACGGGGGTGGCTCCGGGGCCAGTTGGCAGACAGTTGATTGATGAGGGCGCGTTGCGAAGTGTGATTGCCAATGACACAAGCGCCTATGATATTCCGCGCATTGCAACGGCGTTGGGTGGCACGACCCTTCCACCGCTTTACCGCCGGGCTTTTGGGACCGACCCGGATACATGGCGGAAAATTTCACCGCAACACCAGCTGGATAGTGCGCAAAACCTGCCAGATTTCCTGCTTCTTTATTCCGGCAAAGGCTGGGGTATCCCTGCCGATGAGTTCGCGCAGTCATTTGCCGCCGACCTGCGCAAGGCCGGGGGCCGTGCCGACGTGTTTGACGGCTCTGCCTATACCCACAGGGAAATCAACACCGGCATTGGCAAGACAACGGATATTACGAACGCAATCGACGGTTTTCTGGCCAATAAAACCTGAAAAAAATGAAGGTTTCCCCCCTAGCGTAAACCGCACCGATTCGTTAGACTTATGCACAGACCCGGAAAACGGGCGCAGTTGAGGCAGTATTGGGCGGTATCCGATGACTGAAATGGTCTATGGCGCGGTCCCGACGCGGGACGGAGAGCCTATTCTTCCCCGTTGGTGGCGGACGGTCGACAAGTGGTCGATCTCTTTTGTTCTTATCTTGTTTGGTATCGGGTTGCTGCTTGGCCTCGCGGCGTCGCCGCCATTGGCAGAGCGCAATGGGTTTGAGCCGTTTCACTATGTGCAGCGACAGGCATTTTTTGGCATCGTTGCGATGATAGCTATGGTTTGCACCACGATGATGACCCCGCAACTGGTTCGCCGCCTTGGCGTGATCGGGTTCTTTGTGGCCTTCATTGCAATTGGATTTCTGCCAATATTCGGCACTGATTTTGGCAAGGGCGCGGTGCGTTGGTATTCGCTTGGGTTCGGCAGTTTTCAGCCCTCGGAATTCCTAAAGCCCGGATTTGTCATCGTCGCCGCTTGGTTGCTTGCGGCCAGTCAGGAAATTAACGGCCCGCCGGGAAAATCCTATTCGCTGGCTTTGACTGTTGTGATCGCGGGCCTTTTGGCGCTGCAGCCTGATTTCGGGCAAGCGGCGCTGATCACCTTCAGTTGGGGCGTTATGTATTTCATCGCCGGGGCACCTATCACGGTGCTGCTGGTGCTGGCAGGTGGCGTCGTATTCTTTGGCTCGTTTGCCTATAATAATTCCGAACATTTCGCCCGCCGGATCGACGGCTTCCTGTCACCCGAGGTCGATCCAACAACCCAGCTTGGATACGCAACCAATGCGATCCAAGAGGGTGGGTTTTTTGGTGTTGGTGTTGGCGAGGGGCAGGTTAAATGGTCCCTGCCGGATGCGCACACCGATTTCATTATTGCGGTGGCGGCCGAAGAATACGGACTGGTTCTGGTGCTTATTATACTGGCGCTGTTTGCCGCGATAACGCTGCGATCCTTGCTGCGGTTGATGAAAGAACGTGATCCCTTCATCCGACTGGCAGGCACTGGGCTTGCCTGCATCTTTGGTATTCAGGCGTTGATTAATACGGGCGTCGCCGTGCGCTTGCTTCCGGCCAAGGGAATGACGCTGCCGTTTGTCAGCTACGGTGGATCGTCGATCATTGCGGGCGGAATTGCGATTGGCATGTTGCTGGCATTCACCCGCACGCGACCGCAGGGCGAGATCGGCGATTTGCTGGTTCGGCGGGGGCGCTAGATATGGTCAAGCAGCCCCCCCTTTTGGTGATCGCGGCTGGCGGAACGGGTGGGCATATGTTCCCCGCGCAGGCGCTGTCTGAAGTTATGTTGAAAAAAGGTTGGCGGGTTAAACTGTCAACCGATGCGCGCGGTGCGCGATATACCAGCGGCTTTTCCCATGCGGTCAAGATAGAACAGGTCGCCAGTGCGACGCTTTCGCGTGGTGGTATCGGCGCAAAACTTATGGCTCCGTTGCGTATTGTCGGCGGTGTGCTGTCCGCAACATTTCAAATGCTGCGCGAGCGGCCAGCCGTTGTGGTTGGCTTTGGTGGATATCCGTCTATCCCGGCGCTCGCGGCGGCATGGATTTTGCGCCGCCCACGGATGATCCATGAACAAAACGGCGTGCTTGGGCGGGTCAATCAGGTCTTTGCGACCCGGGTTGAGGCGATTGCCTGCGGCACATGGCCAACCGATTTGCCCGAAGGGGCCGAGGCCGCCCACACCGGCAACCCGGTGCGCGGCGCCGTGATGAAACGTCAGGGCGCGCCCTATATTCCGCCGGGCGATTACCCGATGACAATTCTGGTGATGGGCGGCAGTCAGGGCGCGCGGATATTATCCGACGCGGTACCTGCCGCTATCGCGTCCCTACCCAAGAAATACCTAAAGAACCTTCGCGTGTTCCATCAGGCGCGCGACGAAGACCATGATCGTGTTACCCAGTTTTACGCCGAGCATGCAATCAGCGCAGATGTGCGGCCGTTCTTTCAAAATGTGCCCGGCCATATGTCTGAGGCGCAGCTTGTGATTTCGCGCGCGGGCGCGTCCTCGATCGCAGATATCTCGGTGATCGGACGCCCGGCAATTCTGGTGCCATACGCCGCCGCCTCCGCCGACCATCAGTCGGCCAATGCCCGCGGTCTGGTTCAGGCTGGGGCCGCAATTCTGATCCCGGAATCTCGCCTTACATCAGAGGCGCTGTGCGAACAAATAGAGGCCGTTCTGTCTAACCCGGACGGTGCCGTGAAGATGGCCCATGCCGCATTGGCAGAGGGCCGTCCGGATGCAACCGACCGACTGGTCGAAATGGTTGAGGCTTTGGCGAGCGAAAGGTACACAGCATGAATTCGGCGGCAACAAAACTTCCTACCGAAATGGGGCTGATCCACTTTGTCGGCATCGGCGGGATTGGCATGTCGGGCATTGCGGAAGTGTTGCTTAACCATGGTTACCGGGTGCAGGGCTCTGATCTGAAAACCAGCAAAATTACGGATCGGCTGGAAAAGTTAGGCGCGACGATTTTCATTGGCCAAAGGGCCGAAAATCTTGAGAATGCAGAAGTCGTCGTAATCTCATCCGCGATTAAACCGGGCAACACCGAACTGGACGCTGCCCGCGCGCAGGGCCTGCCGGTCGTGCGTCGCGCCGAGATGTTGGCCGAACTTATGCGTCTGAAATCAAACATCGCTGTGGGTGGCACGCACGGCAAAACGACTACGACGACAATGGTTGCCACGCTGCTGGATGCGGGCGGGCTCGATCCGACTGTTATCAACGGCGGTATCATTCACGCCTATGGCTCGAACGCGCGCATGGGGCAGGGCGAATGGATGGTTGTCGAGGCCGATGAAAGTGACGGCACATTCAACCGGCTGCCCGCCACCATTGCTATCGTCACCAACATTGACCCCGAGCATATGGAACATTGGGGCACGATCGAAAATTTACGGCAAGGCTTCCTCGATTTCGTGTCAAACATTCCGTTTTACGGGCTGGCGGTTTGCTGCACGGACCACCCGGAAGTGCAGGCGCTGGTCGGGCGGATCACTGATCGCCGGGTCGTGACCTTTGGCTTTAATACGCAGGCCGATGTGCGGGCGATAAACCTGACATATAAACGTGGTGTGGCGCATTTTGACATTGAATTGCAGGCCGAGGGCATATTGATCGCGGGCTGCAGCCTGCCGATGCCCGGCGACCATAACGTGTCCAACGCGCTGGCAGCCGTTGCCGTGGCCCGGCATCTGGGCATGAAGGGTGCTGAAATCCGCGACGCACTTGCTGCGTTTGCAGGCGTTAACCGGCGCTTTACCAAGGTCGGCGAAGTCAATGGCGTGACGATCATCGACGATTATGGCCACCATCCGGTTGAAATCGCCGCCGTGCTGAAAGCTGCGCGCCAATCCAGCGACGGGCGCGTCATTGCGGTGCATCAGCCGCATCGTTATTCGCGCCTGTCTACCTTGTTTGAGGATTTCTGCGCCTGTTTTAATGACGCCGATGTCGTCGGTATCGCCGAGGTTTTTGGTGCTGGCGAAGACCCGATCCCGGGTGCTGGGCGCGATGATCTGGTGGCGGGTCTTATCAGCCACGGACACCGCCACGCCGTGGCTGTTACATCCGAGGATGACCTTGAAGCACTGGTGCGCGCGCAAACAAAGCCCGGCGATATCGTAGTCTGCCTTGGGGCGGGCACGATCAGTGCTTGGGCGAACGCATTACCGGCAAGGCTGAAAGCAGGTTGAGGTGGCAGAGGCACATCTGAAACGCCGGATTGGGCCGGGATTGCTGACGGCATATGGCGTTGGCGTTATGGTCGGTGCCGGTATTTATGTAATCATTGGCGCGGTTGCCGGGGCCGCCGGTGTGTGGGCGCCGCTAGCATTTCTGTTTGCCGGTTTGGTGGCCTTACCTTCCGCCCTGTCTTATGCCGAATTTTCAACTCGTCTGCCCGAAGCCGCAGGCGAGGCTGTATTTATAGAAGCCGGTTTCCAAAGCCACTGGCTCGCGATCGTGGTCGGGCTTGCAATTGTAACGGCCGGAACGGTTTCGGCGGCGACGGTTCTGCGCGGCGGTGTCGGGTATTTGTTCGATATACTGCCGGTTTCGCACGTAATCCTGACACTGGTCCTTGGCGTGTCCCTGATACTTGTGGCGATTGCCGGTGTTCTGGAAAGCCTGGCGCTTGTGGCCCTGTTTACGGTTGCAGAGGTTCTTGGGCTGGCAGTTGTCGTCTGGGCCGGTTTTGCTGCCGTCCCGGTGGAAGCAATAATCACGCCACCACCACCCGAATGGGCCGGTATCGCCAGCGCGATTGCGCTTTGCTTTTTTGCGTTCATCGGCTTTGAAGACATCGTGAACATGGCCGAAGAGGTTCGCGACCCGGAACGCACTATGCCCCGCGCCATCCTGTTGTCGCTGGCCATTACCGCCACGTTATACGCACTGGTATCCTACGCCGCAGTTCGCTCGGTTCCGATTGATGTGTTAAGTGCCAGTGAGCAACCGCTGACGCTGGTCTGGGAAACCAGTCAGGGCAGCAGCGCAAAATTCCTATCTGCTATCGCCGTAGCGGCCGCCGTGAACGGCGTTTTGGCGCAGATAATCATGGCGGCACGGGTTTTGTTCGGGTTGGGGCGGCGCAGTCAGTTTCTGGCCATTTTCACCCAAGCCCACCCACGATTTGGCACGCCAATCCGTGCTACACTTCTGGTTGGATCACTGGTGGTTCTGGGTGCCATCACCCTGCCGATTGTATCATTGGCAAAACTAACCTCTGGCATATTGCTTAGCGTGTTCCTGATGGTCAACATCGCATTGATCCTGCTGAAACGAAGATCCCCCGATGCTCCGTTTCGCGTGGCAGCTTGGGTTCCCTGGGTCGGAATTCTGGCAACTCTCATTGCATTGGCCGCCACTTTTGGAGACGTGATATGATCTTCGCACTGACCGCACTGCCTGCCGCCATGTGGGGATAGCCATGAAATTCTCGCTTATTGCAGGTGCATTCTGGGTTATTGCCGCCACGATAACGGCTTTGTTGCCGATGCGCCGCCAAATGGCGCCGGGGCTGGTATTGCTGGTGTTGGCACCGGTGCTGTTGATCTATATTGGCTATGAAACCAGTTGGTGGGTCACTGGGCTGGCACTGGCAGCCTTTTTGTCGATGTTTCGCAATCCGTTGCGGGCGTTGGTCAAGTGGATGATGGGCAAGCCCATAGAAATCCCAAAGGAAATTCAGGAACAACTGAACAAAGGCCAAAAGAAATGAGTTTGTCGCTGATCCTTGCATTGGTCTGGCTTGTCGGGGCCAATGTCATTGGCATGTTCCCAAGCCGCAAAAAACACTGGCCCGCGGCCTATATGCTGATCGCGATCGGTGTTCCGTTGCTGGGCTATGTGACCTATGAAAACGGGCCCTATATCGGGCTGGCGGTTTTGATTGGTGCGGCCTCGATCCTGCGCTGGCCGTTGGTTTATCTGTGGCGTCGGATCCGGCGATTGGCCGGAAGCACACCGGAATGACTGAGCTGCCCGAAGTTCGCGGTGTTTTGACGCCCGCCCGCCCGCTGGCTGATCTGACGTGGCTGCGGGTCGGTGGCCCGGCGGACTGGCTGTTTCAACCCGCCGATCCGGGGGATCTGTCCCAGTTTCTGGCTGCCCTTGATCCGTCAGTCGACGTTTTCCCCATGGGGGTCGGTTCCAACCTGATCGTGCGCGATGGTGGCATTCGTGCGGTGGTTGTCCGTATGGGGCGGGGCTTTAACCACATTCAGATCGACGGCAACCGGGTGACGGCTGGCGTCGCGGCGCTGGACGGCCATGTGGCGCGCAAAGCGGCCCAAGCGGGCGTTAACCTGACGTTTCTGCGCACCATTCCCGGCACCATTGGCGGCGCTGTGCGGATGAATGCCGGATGTTATGGCGCCTATGTTGCGGATGTTTTCGTTAGCGCCACTGCGATCACCCGCGCGGGCGAGGTCGTGACCCTGACGCCCGATGATCTGAATTTTCGCTACCGTCAAACCGATCTGCCCGACGGCTGGGTCATCACGCAAGCGGTTTTTGAGGCCGAGCGCGGCGACCCGGACGCGCTGAACGCCCTGATGGATGCACAGATCGAAAAACGCGATGCAACGCAACCTACCAAAGACCGCACAGCCGGGTCCACATTTCGAAACCCAGCCGGGTTTTCCAGCACCGGGCGGGCCGATGACAGCCATGATCTGAAGGCGTGGAAACTGATTGATGACGCCGGAATGCGGGGCGCAAAAATCGGGCAGGCGCAGATGTCGCAGATGCATTCTAACTTTCTGACCAACATTGGCGGTGCGACAGCCGCCGATCTGGAAAAGTTGGGCGAAGAAGTGCGAAAAAAGGTATTCCAAAACAGCGGTATTTCGTTAGAATGGGAAATTATGCGCATCGGTGAACCGGCGCGCAAAAATTAGTCAAACCACGGGGCCAATATAAGGCTTCGGGAAATGAGGCACCAAGGTGGGTATGTCGAGCAGGGCAACCCCGACTGTGGCGGTATTGATGGGCGGACCCTCGGCTGAGCGCGAGGTGTCTT
>JAHRVC010000121.1 GCA_019090885.1 Marinosulfonomonas sp. | reverse complement strand
TATCCCCCAAGATGAAGATGCCGCCCGCCCCGAAGTTTGGCAAGAAGACGCATTGGCCCGCCCCGAAAGCCGCGCTGCCTATCGCGCCATTCTTAACCTTGGCTTTACAGAGGCTTTCCGCGCCCGCAATCAGGCCCCCGAAAACTACTCTTTCTGGGATTATCAAGCAGGTGCGTGGCAGCGCAATAACGGCATACGGATCGATCATTTCCTTCTAACACCACAATGCGCAGACCTGCTGCAAGACTGCCACATAGACGCCCAAATTCGTGGTTATGAAAAACCGTCAGACCACGTTCCGGTTTGTATTGAGCTGATTGATTAGACTGCCTATTTTTAGCTAACCTTTTGAAACAACTACGAATTGAAAGACACCCATGAGGTTCTTTTTACTTGCATTTGCGCTTTTAATAGCGATTCCAATTTTGGCCTCACAGGGGAAAAACCCTGCGGCCGTTTCTGCCAACAGCCCACCAAGTGGCACCTGTCAGGTGGCGGCTGAAAACGGCGCGCCCGACTGCCCCCCATCAAACTGGCCGCGAAAACCAAACTAACAGGGCGACGCTACCTCTAGGCTGGTTCCAATTTTGCCGTATTCACCGATTAAACGGTGCAGACATTAGAATTACGACAGACATTTATAGATATGTTTTCTGACACAAACCCAATTTATGAGTTTCGCGGCCCGTTCGGGATCCCAGTGCAGATCGGACCGAGCATCATAATCCTATTTTTGGTGTTTATTTCGTTCAACCATGGACTAACCGCCATGCTATACGACCTTGCATTTCTTGCCCTGTTGATAGGTTCGATCTTCCTTCACGAAATGGGTCATGCATGGGGCTGTCTTGTTCAGGGGCTGCCGGTGCGAAGAATAATGCTGTACGGCGGCGGCGGTTTTTGTGAGCACGCTCGCTCGCCATCTCGCTACGAGCAGGAGCTGATTGTCGCGATGGGACCGATTGTTAATCTGGCAATCTGGGCTGTTGCCTCGTTGATCGAGCCTTTTCTGCCAAATGGTAATTTGGCCTGGGCCGTATATATGTTGGCCAACATCAACATTTTCTTGGCTATTTTCAATCTTCTACCGGTTCATCCACTGGACGGAGGAAAGCTGTTTCAATTGCTATTGATGCGGTTCATGTCACCACGCACTGCCACCCGCATCAGCGGCGGTGTCGGTGTGTTGATCGCCGTGATCTGGGTGCCGATGATGATTTTCAGCTACTTGTATCTGGGGCTGGTACTGTTCTTCATCCCACCAATCGCCCTGCATTTTCAGATGCTGCGCCGGGCGGTTTAGCCCCTACTCTGCCGCCACTTTACGCGCGTTCAGCATCTCTTTCAGATAATGCCCTGTATAGCTGCGCTCATTGGCAGCAATTGTCTCGGGTGTGCCAGTGGCAACAACTTCGCCCCCCATATCACCGCCCTCAGGCCCGATATCAATAACCCAGTCAGCGGTTTTGATCACATCCAGATTATGCTCGATCACCACCACAGTATTACCCTGATCCACCAGATGGTGCAGCACTTCCAAAAGTTTACGCACATCTTCAAAATGCAGGCCTGTGGTCGGTTCATCCAGAATATAAAGCGTGCGCCCGGTTGATCGACGCGCCAGTTCTTTAGACAGTTTTACCCGCTGTGCTTCACCGCCCGACAGCGTCGTGGCTTGCTGGCCAACTTTGATATAGCCAAGCCCAACATGCACCAACGCATCCATTTTTTCACGGATGCTGGGGACTGCCTTGAAAAACTCCTGCGCGTCCTCAACGTTCATATTAAGAACATCCGATATGTTCTTGCCTTTAAACATAATTTCAAGCGTCTCGCGGTTGTAACGCTCGCCATTACATGTCTCACAGGTCACATAGACATCCGGCAAAAAATGCATCTCGATCTTGATCAGACCGTCGCCTTTACACGCCTCGCAACGCCCGCCTTTGACGTTGAAGGAAAAGCGCCCGGCCTTATAGCCACGGGTGCGCGATTCCGGCAGGCCAGCGAACCAGTCGCGGATCGGGGTGAACGCCCCGGTATAGGTCGCCGGGTTAGAGCGTGGCGTGCGCCCAATGGCGCGCTGGTCGATGTCGATCACCTTATCCAGATGCTCCAACCCCTTGATCGTTTCACATGGGGCTGGCGTCTGGCGCGCACCGTTCAGACGCATACTGGCGGTTTTGAACAGGGTTTCGATTGTCAGCGTCGATTTTCCGCCGCCAGAAATACCCGTAACACAGACGAACTTACCAAGCGGGAAATCGACAGTAACGTCCTTTAAGTTATTCCCGGACGCCTTTGACACTGTAAGCTTTTTCTTATTTCCCGCACGCCGTTTCTGCGGAATTGCAATTTCACGCGTACCGCTAAGGTATTGCCCGGTGATCGACGCCGGGTCGGCGGCAACCTCACCCGGCAGACCTTGTGACACCACATGGCCACCATGCACACCAGCACCCGGCCCGATGTCAAAAACATAATCAGCCTCGCGGATCGCTTCCTCATCGTGTTCAACCACAATCACCGTATTGCCCTGATCACGCAGGTTCTTCAGCGTGCCAAGCAGGCGGTCGTTATCGCGTTGGTGCAAGCCGATAGAAGGCTCATCCAGCACATACAGAACCCCGGTCAGCCCGGATCCGATCTGACTGGCAAGGCGAATACGCTGGCTTTCACCACCAGAAAGGGTGCCCGAATTGCGCGACAGGGTCAGATATTCCAGCCCGACATTGTTCAAAAACCCAAGCCGCTCGCGAATTTCCTTTAGGATAGCGCGGGCAATTTCGTTTTTCTGATTGCTCAGATGATCCGGCACCGCTTCGCACCACTTATAGGCCTCTTTGATCGACATCTGCACCACTTCGCCCGCGTGCAGACCGGCGATTTTCACCGCCAGCGCTTCGGGTTTCAGACGGAACCCGCCGCAAGCCCCGCAGGGGCGATTGTTCTGATAGCGTTCAAATTCTTCGCGCACCCAGTTGCTGTCGGTCTCGCGATAGCGCCGCTGCATATTGGGAATCACACCCTCAAAGCTACGGGTGACCTGATAGACCCGCCCGCCTTCGTCATAGCGAAACTGGATTTCATCCTCGCCCGAGCCATAAAGGAACATCTGCTGCACGGCCTCTGACAGGTCTTTCCACGGCGTTGCACGTTTGAAGCCATAGTGACGGGCCAGTGATTCGATGGTTTGCAGGAAATAGGGCGATTTTCCCTTGCGCCACGGTGCCAGCGCCCCGTCATAAATCTTCAGCGTCTGATCGGGCACCACAAGGCGTTCGTCAAAGAACAACTCGACCCCCAACCCGTCACAGTCCGGGCACGCACCAAAGGGCGCGTTGAAGGAAAACAGCCGCGGCTCGATTTCCGGGATGGTAAAGCCGCTGACCGGACAGGCAAATTTTTCGCTGAATGTGATCCGCTCGGATTCCCCTTCCGACGGTGCGGTTTCCAGTATCGTAATGCCATCGGCCAGATCAAGCGCGGTGCGAAAACTGTCGGCAAGGCGGGTTTCCAACCCCTCGCGCACCACGATCCGGTCCACCACCACATCAATGTCATGGCGGAATTTTTTGTCCAGCTTGGGGGCATCTTCAAGCTCGTAGAATTCACCGTCGACCTTGACCCGCTGAAAGCCCTGCTTGCGCAACTCCAGAAACTCTTTGCGGTATTCACCCTTGCGATCACGCACAATCGGGGCCAGCAGAAAGGCGCGTGTGCCGTCCTCCATCGCCATCACCCGATCAACCATATCCTGCACCTGTTGCGCTTCGATCGGCTTGCCGGTGGCGGGGGAATACGGCGTGCCGACGCGGGCAAAAAGCAGCCGCATATAGTCATAAATCTCGGTCACCGTGCCGACAGTCGAGCGCGGGTTTTTTGACGTGGTTTTTTGTTCAATCGAAATTGCCGGGGACAAACCGCTGATATGGTCCACATCCGGCTTTTCCATCATGTCCAGAAACTGGCGCGCATAGGCCGACAGGCTTTCCACGTAGCGCCGCTGCCCCTCGGCATAGATGGTATCAAACGCCAGGCTGGATTTGCCCGAACCGGACAGACCGGTAATCACCACCAGCTGATTGCGCGGAATATCGACGTCGATATTCTTCAGGTTATGTTCGCGCGCACCGCGCACTTCGATGTTTTTCAGTTCGGCCATTCATACACCCGTGGGATCAATTCTTAAGAGATAGTTGAAGCGGGTCGACTATCCAAGCGGTAAATGAGAACAAAGTGTGAACTTTTGGGGCAGGTCAATTTTTCTGGCCGTAACGGCGCATATTGGCCTAGTCTGACAGCAAGTCATTTTGCTCCGATGGGGGAACCGATGTTCAGAAATTTTCTTATCGCCCTATTTTGCCTGCTTGCCACGCCAATATATTCACAGGATAGCAGCCGCGCCATTCTGGTGCTGGACGCTTCGGGATCTATGTGGGGGCAAATTGATGGCACCGCCAAGATAACCATCGCGCAGGACGTCATCGGTGATCTGCTGCAAACCCTGCCCGAGCAACAGCAACTGGGCCTGACCGCCTATGGCCACAGGCGCAAAGGTGATTGCACCGACATTGAGACGATTATTGAACCGGGCGGCCCCCGCGCAGACATTGCCAAGGCCGTTAACGCGATCAAACCCAAAGGCAAAACCCCGATGACGGATGCGGTGATCGCTGCCGCCAATTCGCTGCGTTTCACCGAAGAAAAGGCCACCGTCATTCTGGTGTCGGACGGTATCGAAACCTGCCACCCTGATCCTTGCGCCGCTGCGCGCGCGCTGGAAGAAGCAGGTGTTGATTTCACTGCCCATGTGGTTGGTTTCAACATCTCTGACCCAGAGGCGATTGCCCAAATGCAATGTCTGGCGGCTGAAACCGGCGGCACCTTTTTAACCGCCGACAACGCAGATGAACTGGCAGAGGCACTGGTCACAGTTGCCGCCGCACCTGAACCTGAACCCGAGCCGGTGCAAATCACTTTCGCCGCCACGCTGGAAGTTAATGGCCCTGAAATTAACTCCGGTCTGGTCTGGAGTTTTGCAAATGATGCCGCAGAAATGTCCGATCCCGGCGGTGACATCACACGCGCCCTGCTGCCCGGTGAATATCAGGTGACTGCCTTACGGCTGGAGGACGAGGCCAGCGTCAGTGCCAGTTTCTTCGTGGAAAAGCTGAACAAGCGGGTGGTTTTGGTGCTGCCCAAAATAATCCATAAGGCCGAGATCAGTGCCGTCGCGCAATCGCCGATTGGCGCCACAATCGATGTCATCTGGAGCGCCGATAAGGTCAACAAAGGCGACCTTATTTCAGTTGCTTCGCCCGACCAGCGCCCAATTGCGCAGGCAACATATTCCTATGTCAAAGGTTCCGAGCCTATTGCTGTCACCCTGCCCCTGATCCCGGGCGATTACGAACTACGCTATATCAGCAAAGCAAGGGGTGTTGCGGTTGAAATACTCGCCACCCAAATGATCACCCTGACCGATATTGTCGCTACCCTTGAGGCAGCCGGCGAAGTCGGCGCAGGTGCCGCGTTTGAGGCGGTCTGGGATGGTCCCGACTACAAAAATGACTTCATTTCTGTCGCTGTGGCAGGTGAAAAGGACGGGAAGTATTCTACCTATAGCTACACAAGGAAAGGCAGCCCAGCCACGCTGACAGCCCCCTTGGAATCCGGCACATACGAATTGCGCTATGTGGCCAATGGGGCGCATGACCGTGTGCTTGGCAGACGCCCGATCACAGTCGTCGCAAACACCGCCAGCCTGAAGGCCCCCGATCAGGCCTTTTCTGGCAACGTGGTAAAAGTTGAATGGCTTGGGCCGGACAATCAGAACGATTATATCTCGGTTGCAGCGGTTGATAGCGCCGCCAATCAGTATTCCAACTATGCCTACACGCGAAAAGGCTCGCCTGCAGGTGTGAAAATGCCGCTTGATCCGGGCATTTATGAGCTGCGCTACGTGGCAAACGGCAATCCCGATAAAGTGTTGGCGACGCGACAGATATCCATTGTCGCGGCAGAAGTTTCGCTTAGTGCGCCGGGTGAAGCGATAGCGGGTAGCAATGTCGCTATTGAATGGCTGGGGCCGGATAATCAAAACGATCATATCTCGGTTGCAGCCGTTGATAGCGCCGCCAATCAGTATTCCAACTATGCCTACACGCGAAAAGGCTCGCCTGCTGGCGTGAAAATGCCGCTTGAACCGGGAACCTATGAGCTGCGCTATGTCGCCAACGGCAACCCTGATCAGGTGTTGGAAACGCGGGTTATCAATATTGTTGCCGCCAACGTCGTTCTGGATGCACCCCAACAGGGTGTGGTGGGCAGCAAAATTGATGTGTCTTACGAAGGCCCGGACAATCAGAACGACTATATCTCCGTGGCTGAAATAGGCTCGGAGGCGAACAAATACACCAGCTACACCTATACCTCGCGGGGGAACCCTGTGTCGCTGAAGCTGCCCGATCTGGCGGGAACCTATCTGATCCGATACGTGGCCAATGGTAACCCGCACAAAGTTCTGGCACGCCGTTCTGTCAAGGTTGTCGAGGCCAGTGCCGCCCCAGCAGCGACCGCAATTCTGGAGGCGGCTGATTCAGCCCCTGCAGGCCAGGTGATCGAGGTTTTCTGGGTCGGTCCGGACGGCGACGGCGACGCCATTGCGGTTGTACCGCTAGGTTCGACGACACCGAGCGCCAAAGTGGCGACTGGCAATGGCAACCCGGCTCAAATACCGGCACCCGGTGAGCCCGGAAAATATATGTTGCATTATATATCCGGGGCTGACGGCGTTTCTATCGGATCGAGGCCAGTGACGGTTAACTAGGCGCGCCTAGTAAGCCAGAATTAATTATTCCGGCCCCAAAAAATCAGAGCGCCGGTTCTGAAACCGGTCTGCGATAAACGACATAAAGGCCCGCACCGCGGGCGCTTTGCGCAATTCGGGATGGGTCAAAACCCAGATCGGTGCGTATTCGACCAGCGGTATTTGTGCGACCCGAACCAGTTTTGCGTCGCCCTGACCGACAAACACCGGCATGCGCACCATAGCCATTCCCGCACGGGCAACCGAAATAGCCGCGAACATATCATCACAGATCAGCGCCGGGGTTGCAGATGGAAAAAGCGTTTCCAATGGTTTGGGCGCGATACCCGCCCAGCCCGAGAACATGACATAGGGTAATGCATCCGCCGATTTGCCGGCCAAGACCGCCGCATGTTTTTCCAGATAGTCAGATGAAGCATACCAACCCGAATGTTGGCGTGAAATGATCCTGCCCCAAAGGCTTTCGGGTGGTTCGCGCGATACCCGGATGGCCACGTCGGCCTCGCGCCGGTACAGATTGAACAGGCGGTTGTCGCCAAACAGGCTGATCTCGACTCTGGGGTTTTCCTTTTGGAAATCGGCGACGTCGCGGGCAAATGCCTCGTTGGCAATCATTGGCGGGGCAGTGATTTCCAGCGTGGCGTTTTCTTCGCTTTCCGCGGCAAGCCCAAGATTCAGGTTTAAAAATTCCGCCTCCATAAGCTCGGCGTGGGCAACCACCCGCTTTCCCGCATCGGTCAGGGTCAGCCCGCCGGGAAGGCGATCAAAAAACCGCTGGCCGGATTCCTGTTCGGCCCGGGAAATCTGGCGCGAAACCGTGGCGTGATTTACACCAAGCGCGCGCGCCGCACCGCTAAGCCCGCCTTCCCGCGCGACGGACAGGATATATTTTAACGAATCCCAGTTTTGCATCCTTGCATTATTGCACAGGCAGCTTGCGAAGTTGAGCAGTTTCATCACAGGTGCAGCTGATCTATCCAATGCCGACAAAGGAGAAACCAAATGACCCATTACGCAGTTGTTCAACTAATCCCAACCGATGAAGCAGCACTGGCCGAATATCGCAAACAGGCACTTGCAGCCGTCACCAAACATGGCGGGCGGGCCTTTGCCGGCGGACCCGATGCCGAAGTTCTGGAAGATACCGGAGCGGGATCCACCATGGTGCTAATCGCTGCGTTCCCGGATGCCGAGGCCGCACGAGGCTGGATCAATGACCCAGAGCTGGCAGATGTCCACGCAATGCGACGCAAAGGTGCCAAAACGACGATTGTGCTGCTGCCTGAATTGCCGGGCTGAGCGTCACCGGGCTGAATATCAGCCGCTTACATATGAATAACCCGCCCGTAAGCGTCCAGCACGCTTTCGTGCATCATCTCGCTTAAGGTTGGATGCGGGAATACCGTGTTCATCAGGTCTTCTTCGGTGGTCTCCAACTGGCGACCTACCACATAGCCCTGAATAAGTTCGGTAACTTCCGCACCAATCATATGTGCGCCCAGCAGCTCGCCGGTTTTGGCGTCAAACACGGTTTTCACCATGCCCTCGGCCTCGCCCAAAGCAATCGCCTTGCCGTTACCGATGAACGGGAAACGACCAACTTTAATTTCATAGCCAAGCTCTTTGGCGCGGGCTTCGGTATAGCCGACCGAGGCCACTTGCGGGGTGCAATAGGTGCAACCGGCGATGCTTTCGGGGCGCACGGCATGGGGTTTGCCCCCGGCAATCAGCTCGGCAACCATCACGCCCTCGTGGCTGGCTTTGTGTGCCAACCAAGGCGCGCCGGCGATGTCGCCAATGGCATAAAGCCCATCCACCCCGGTGCGGCAATATTCGTCAACCACCACATGGGTGCGGTCCAACTTGACGCCAAGCGCCTCAAGCCCCAGGTTTTCGACATTTCCGACGATGCCAACCGCAGAAATCACCGTGTCAAAATCCTGCTTTTCAATCTTACCGCCCACCTCGATATGCGCGGTAACTTTGCCCTTGCCACGATCCAGCTGCCTGACCGTGGCGTTTTCCATGATCTTCATGCCCTGTTTCACAAACTGCTTTTTGGCGAACTTGGAAATCTCGGCGTCTTCCACCGGCAACACCCGGTCCATAACCTCGACAACCGTCGTATCCGCGCCAAGGGTGTTGTAAAAACTGGCAAATTCAATGCCGATCGCACCCGAGCCGATGACCAGCAGCTTTTTGGGCATGCGAACCGGGTCCAGCGCGTGTTTGTAGGTCCAGACCAGATCGCCGTCCGCCTCTAGCCCCGGCAATTCACGCGCCCGCGCGCCGGTGGCAAGGATGATATTCTTGGCGCTCAGTTCCTCTACACCCTTGTCGGTCATGACCGAAACTTTGCCTTTGGCCGGAAGCGTTGCCGCCCCCATAAACACCGTGATCTTGTTCTTTTTCATCAGATGGCCGACGCCACCGGAAAGCTGCGCGGCCACTTTACGCGAGCGCTTGACCACCGCTGGCAGATCATAATCGACCTTGCCCGCGCTTAAGCCAAATTCCTTGGCCCGCTGCATCAAATGGAACACTTCGGAGGATCGCAGCAACGCCTTTGTCGGGATACAGCCCCAGTTCAGGCAGATGCCGCCCAGATGCTCACGCTCAACAATCGCGACATTCAGGCCCAGTTGCGCAGCCCTAATTGCGGCCACATAGCCCCCGGGGCCGGCCCCAACAACAATCAGATCAAAGGGTTTTGCAGCCATTGGTCAATCTCCTGCGCGCAAACTGGTTCAATATTAAACCATTACGCCAAGACATACCTTAAGTCGGATAAAAGTCCAATGTTCCTGCGTTCATGCTGGCCCGCGCAGGGCGCATAGCTCAGGCCGCCTCGGTCGCCTGTAATTCCTGCACGACAGAGCCGTAGGATCCGTGTTCCAGAAAGGCCGCCTCGGCGGGTGTCGTCACCCGGCTCAGCGCGTCGTTACGATACGGGAAACGTCCAAAACGGCGAATAACCTCGCGGTGCGCTTTGGCGTGCAGCAGGTTGCTGCCGCCGCCGTCTGGCATCCGCTTAAGCATCAGCCGGACACCGCGATCCTGATCGCACAGGCTTTCAGAATGCATCAATGGCAAATAGAAAAACTGGCGCGCCGGGGCGTCGATTTTCATGTCCCAACCGCGCGCAATCGCCACTTTGGCCGCAGCGCGGGCATTGGCATCCGAGGCAAACGCCTGCCCGGAGCCACGAAACATGTTGCGCGGAAACTGATCGGTCAGCAAAAGATAGGCCAACGTGCCGGTTGGATAGGTCAGCCAAAGCCCGCAAGCCCCGTTTTGCGCGTCTTCCCATGTGGTCAGAAACCGATCGCGAATTTGCTGATCCAGATCCTCACCCCCAAGATACCAATCCTTGGGCGAAAGTTCATCAAGCCAAAAGGCCAAAACGTCTTCAGGGGATCTCATGGCGACTCTCCTTTATCGTGTTGCCAAACCCGGACACTTAAATCGTTAATTCACATCCGCCGCTTGGCAAGGCTTTCACCCAATTGGGGGGGCAATTGGGCATTCATGCGGCATCTATGCCGCAGTTTCACCAGCCATTG
>JAHRVC010000120.1 GCA_019090885.1 Marinosulfonomonas sp. | reverse complement strand
TGGACACGGGCGACGGGAAAATGACGCCGACACCGCGCCCGCTGGCGGCCCTACTGACCTATCTGGAGAGCATCCAGCGATAGGCCACTCAGACCCGCTGGGTCAGCAATACGCCCAGTGCCATCAACGCGATACCGCTGGCACGTGTCAGCGATAGCGGTGAAATGCGCGCGCCGAGCAGGCCGTAGTGGTCGATTGCGGCGGCGCTGATCATTTGGCCCAGCAGAACGAAAAACACCGCGTTTCCGACCCCGAATTTCGGCGCGGCCCAAGTGATCGTCAGGATGTAAAACGCAACCAGAGTGCCCGCCAGAAACAGGTGTTTGGGGGCAGAGGTGGCGGCTGTTATCGCCTGAGGGTTGGTCAATAGCAGCACGGTGGCTGCCGACAGGAACGCCACCACGAACAGGCAGGTCGCCGCCGCTGCGGGCGAGCCAAGCCTTGTGCCAAGCTGCGCGTTCAGCGCCGCCAATACCGGGATGCCAATACCCGCAGCCAGCATCACCAAAGCGTAGCGGGTTGTTTCAGGGAATATGTCCATGGATGCATCCTTTGAGTTGGGTTTGGCGCAAGATTAGGGGGTCGCTGCGGCAGAGGGAAGGGGATCTGGTGGGCCGTGTGGCCCGGACTGTGTGATTTGGCCCTTTCCGGAAAAGGGTGGGGTTGCGGTTTGCGTGACGCGCATCGTTACTTGAGTATTAAGTGCAACATCAGGGCGCTGCCCGGACATCGGGGTGGGTGCAAAGCGCCCTCCCCATGGGGGAGAGGGCTGTTTTGGAAACGGTCCGGGGGACCGTTTCAGGCCCGAACGGGCGGAGCCCCGGAATGGTCCGGGCGCTGCACGTGCGAGTGCACTGGCGGGTTGTGGTGTGGGGGCGATTGCGGAATGTTGTTTTCCCGGATCTGAAGAATGAATTGGAAAATTGACAGGACGTCCATCCAACGGTCTGCTGCGGTTACTAATTAAACAATCGTTGTTTTAGATCCGCACAAATGCTCTCAATACCAGGGAATATCGTCGAACGCGTTATCCCCATCATGGCAAGATCGTTCAGAGCTTCATCGGCGTCCGTCTTTGTTAGGTCGTAAGCCGTGATAATTTTTTGCCCAAGAATTTCTTCCAGATTGAGAATCTGCCGTTCAATATCGTGCACATTCGTGAGTGTCAGCACACCTTGTTGGGGCGTTGCCCGATCATTTTCGATGGCCAGCGTTTCGAGGATTGAAAAATGGGGCGGGACAAATGTCAGGTTTTGGAACTGCTTCATTTTTAGCAATTCTCGCCGATTTATTTCAAATATTCTAACTGGTTTCTCATCACTATGTTCTCCAATTTCGGAATATGCAAACCAAGCCGCAACGAACGGAGAATATGTCCAATCTAGAAGCGGCGTGGGAAATCCATGATGTTGTGCGAGATTCAAGAATGCGCCTAGTTCCTGCGGCTTGTTAAGGTCGAAAAGATGGTTGGTTTTGCCAGTTAATTCACGGTGCAATACTTGCACGTCCTCGTTGAGGTAACGAGTTAGGAGTTTTCTTTTCGTGCGGTGGAAGGACGTACTTAATGGGTGTTGGTTACGTTGACCTCGAAAAAGACGCTCCCGAAAGGCGACCGCTGAAATTTTTTCTCGAAACTCCTGCCAATTCTGCACGTTAGGTTCTGGAGGTATGATTGACTTTTTAGGGGGAGCGGCAAGTACCAATTCTGCTTTTCCATATGTGCCTATCTGTGTGTCCCAAGTTGCCGTGCAAGACTGTGTATCCGAAAACTCGAATTTAATATTTACCTGATCGGAAATTTGTTGATCAGGAAAACGGCTCTGTATGTCTTGTTTGCTCAAAACATAACCGGTCCTCGCATCGAAACCGTAAATATTCGCCTTAAACTTAACACTGTGCTGGCCAATTGGGAATTTCAATTCCGCAGCCACACTGAATAGTTCCGGGGGGTCTGAGAATAGATATGCATGGCCAATTATGTTATTTTCGGCGGCTTCCAAATCAACGACTAGTCGTCCAGATGGCTCGCCTACCGACGTGCCAACCCATTGGCCAACTGGTGCGAAGTTATTCACCCAATATCCCCCTCAAACTCCCGCCATTCGCCCTTGCTCATCCCTGACGTCTCCTGCGTCACTTCCTCGCCTTTCAGCATCCGCCGAACGCAGTCCATCGCTTTGCCAGAGAAGTTAACACCGCCCATCCGGTAATCCTCAAACGCGCCATAAGCCGCAGGCACCCAGTCGGCCACAACGCGCGCAATCGCGTCGGCGTAAACCCGGATTTCGTATTGCGCATGGGCATCCGCGCGCAGGCGCAGAAAGTGGAACAGGTTGTGCAGATCGACCTTCCAATACCATTGGGTATAGATGTTGGCGGGCAGGTTCATCCGGGCAAGCTCGCGGGCAAGCCCTTGTTTTTCATCGCCATTGTGATCGACCTCGCCAATCATTTCCTCGTAATGGTCATAGGCGCGCCCGGCGTCGCCCTTCAGGATTTCAAGCACACGCGCAGATTCAGCACCGGTTAACGCCGCGCCGCGGCCCTGATTGTTAACCACCGATTGGGCCGCCAGTTGATCGACCTCGGGAATATAAAACTCGCGATCCAAAATCGAATACCGGGCCGAATATTCATTAACATTGGCAGTCCGGTGGCGAATCCACTGACGGGCCACAAAGACCGGCAATTTGACGTGCAGCTTGATCTCGCACATTTCAAACGGGGTCGAATGCCAGTGGCGCATCAAATAGCGGATCAGACCGGCGTCGTTTTGCACCGATTTCGTGCCCTTGCCATAGCTGACGCGGGCCGCCTGACAGATCGCCGCGTCGTCACCCATATAGTCGATCACACGGATAAAGCCGTGATCCAGCACGTCATGCGCACGGTAAAGATGGCTTTCCATGCCTTCCGAAACTGCACGAAGTGTTGGGCGCGGATTGGCGCGCAGGTCTTCAATTTCGGCCAGTTGTTCAGGGGAAAGCGGCATGGGGCGAATCCTTGGGTTGCTGTGCTAAGGCCACACTATATCTATGGGTTGGGTGCTGTGGCAACGCAGGATGCGGGGTTTTCGCAGCGGTTGGGCGGATTTTTTGCCGCCAATTAGCTGACACGATTGCACTGCGACACTTGGACTGGCAAGAAGGGCGCAAATCGATTTGAGCGCAGGTTTATCAAAGCAACGGCCCATAGGGTCAAAGGCGAGTGGCCATGGGTCTAGCAATCCGGATCATTTTAATTCTGGTATTGGCATGTGGCGCCTCGACGGTTGCTCGGGCCAGCGAACCGATTTCACCGTATTCGAGCGCATTGTCACAGGCTGCTTATGCGATTTCGATCAGCAATTTTCCCGCCGCTGTCAAATCCGGCAGGGCAGCATTTGCACTGGCCCGGAACGACAATGAAAAGGTCAGCGCGGCGCGGCTGGTCGCTTCGGCGCATTTCCGGGCTGGTCATTATAGCCGCGCAGAATGGTGGTTGCGCCGCGCATTGCACAACGCCGACGACAGCGCCCGGCCAATCCTGGGGCAGGAATTCAATGCAGTGCGGCAGAAAAACCCTTGGAACTTGCGGCTGAATTTCTCTGTCGCGCCCAATGGGAATATCAATAACGGATCAGCAAGCGAAACGGTCACGATCTGGGATCTTCCTTTTGTGCTGAATCCGGATGCGCGGGCGTTATCGGGTGTCGAGTTCGCGCTTGGGATTGATGCGACCTACCATATTGCGCGGGGCAAGGATTTTGCCACCGATCTGGGCATTATTCTGTTTGGACGGACCTATGAATTGTCCTCAAGTGCGGGCAGGTCAGCACCGGATGTAAGTGGCAGCGACTATGGGTTCGCGGTGGCCGAAGTGTCGATCAGGCACGCGCGGCAGTTTTCTGGCAACTCGGGCCCCAGTATTTTTGCATTGAATATTGGGAAAAACTGGTATGGTGGCGCAGCTTACACAACCTATCAGCGCGCCAGTGTCAGCCAGGAATTTCGCCCCGGTAATGGACTATCGTGGCAGGTTTTTTCCTCTCTTGAACATCAAAAATCGATCCCTGACGCTAACACTGCGTCCTGGATATTCGCACTTGGCACGGCGTTGAACCGAAGACTGGGTAACGGCGACGGTTTGCGGATCTCGCTGCAGGGCCAGCAGACGACCTCCGAGGACCGGAACAAAGAATACACCGCGCTGAAAACCGGGTTACGCTATGGGTTTGGGCGCCCGGTGCTGGGCAATAGTTTGTCTTTGACGGCAACACTGGAGGCACGCGACTATGAATATTCGATTTATGACCCCTCTGGTCGGCAGGATATTTCGCTGAGCGCTGGCGCGACTATGATCTTTACCAATACCAGTTATTTTGGATTCTCGCCGTCGCTTAGCATTGAGACCGGCACGACCCGGTCAAACGTTGATTTATTTGACCGCCGATCTTTGGCGGTTCGGATGGGACTTCAGTCAACTTTTTGATAGTGGCGGGCATAAGGTTTGACCTATGCCCTGCGTGCGGGGTCTGATAATCTGGCAACAAGCGGCAATGCAGATTAATTAGGAGAGGCCTTTTGGAAATCAAATACCTGCACACAATGGTCCGGGTGCTGGATCTGGAAAAATCCATCGCTTTTTATGAACTTTTGGGGCTGAAAGAAACCCGCCGGATTGATAACGAGGGCGGTCGGTTCACATTGTTATTTATGGCCCCGGACGGGCAGGAAGACTGCCCGGTTGAGCTAACGTATAACTGGGATGGCGATGATGCTTTGCCTGCTGATGGGCGCCATTTTGGCCACCTCGCTTACGGCGTCGGCAATATCTATGACATGTGCCAGCAATTGAAGGATGCGGGTGTTACGATCAACAGGCCGCCGCGCGACGGACGCATGGCCTTCGTGCGCTCACCCGACAACGTGTCTGTCGAGTTGTTGCAGATCGGTGAATCCCTTGCCCCGGCAGAGCCATGGGCCAGCATGGAAAATACCGGCCACTGGTGATGCAAACCGGGGGCCATCTTTCTCAGAATCCGGGAGTTGATTGATAAGACCGGCATTCAAATCCGGGCGGCAGTTGGCGCTGATCTGTGCCTTGGCAGCCCTTCCTGCTGGGGGCTGGTCCGCCTGTCGGCAGGCATTGTCGATCGGTTTGGATATTTCCGGCTCGGTCGATGTTGCCGAATATCGCCTGCAAACCGATGGCCTTGCCGGTGCCCTGCGCAACCCACAAGTGCAGCAGGCATTTTTGGCCATGCCGGGCGCACCGGTCAGATTGCATATTTTTGAATGGGCCGGGATCGGGACCCAGCGCGATCTGGCGCCCTGGACTGAAATAACCGATACTGCCGCCCTGGATAATATTGCCGATACCTTACAGGCTACAGTCCGCCGCCCGCGTCAGGTTCAGACGGCCATTGGTGTTGCAATGTTATATGGTGCCGGCGCGCTAAACCGGCAGGGCGAATGCTGGCGTCGTACGCTGGATCTGACTGGCGACGGAAAATCCAATCAGGGGCCGCGTCCGCGCGATGTGCGCAACGTTCCCGATATGACGGACATTACCGTCAATGCTCTGGTAATCTCTGGGGCTGGGCAAAGCCACGAGCTGTTTGCCGACCTTACTGCATATTTCAGCGCCGAGGTGCTGCGCGGTCCCGAAGCTTTCGTTGAAACGGCTTTGGGGTTTGCGGCTTTTCAGGAAGCTATGGAACGCAAACTGCTGAAAGAACTACAGACATTTGCGATCGGCCACCTGAAATCCCAAACTCAGTAAATATAACGGATCTGGTCCGTCCAATACCGCTCAACCCGGCGCAGGGATGTGTTGATCTCTTCAATTCCTGCACTGTTGATCACGCCTTTGTTTTCCAGCCCATCCGCATGGCGTTCAAACAGTTTTTCAACGGTGTCGCGCACGTGGCGACCTTTTTCGGTTAAGCGCACCCGCACCGAGCGTCGGTCAACCTCGCATCGCTGGTGATGCATATAGCCCATTTCCACCAGTTTCTTTAGATTGTAACTGACATTGCTGCCTTGATAATAACCGCGCGATTTCAATTCGCCCGCCGTCACTTCATTTTCGCCGACATTGAATAACAACAGCGCCTGAACTGCGTTTATTTCCAAAATGCCGACGCGCTCGAATTCGTCTTTGATCACATCCAGCAAAAGCCGGTGTAACCGTTCAACCAGTGAAAGGGATTCCAGATACAGGGCCATGAAACTGGTATCAGTTTGTGGCCCAACTGGGGAAAGCATGCTCATTAATAATCTCCGCCTGTTGCCTGCAACAGAGACATTGAAAGAGATTTACCAACATTCGGTTAAACCGAGGAAAATCAGCGATAAATAATCGCCACCCCAAATTCGGGACCAATCGCACGAAGTGCCAGACACAATGATGTGCGTCAGCACATCGCTGCTTAATACCGGCCCCTCAGGGTGCCGCGCGGCCAGAAAACCCAGCGACGACTTTATCAACCAGCGCCACATATTCGTCAGGCGTCGGGCGCTGCCCGCTCATCCATTGATAAATGTCATGGTCATTTTCTTCTAAAAGCCGGTCATACAAATCCAGATCGCCCGCATCCAGATCGCCCAGCCTTGTATCGGAAAACGGGCCCAAAATCAGATCCATCTCTTTGGTTCCGCGCCGCCAGGACCGCATCTGCATCCGTTTTAACCGATGCTCATGTGTTTCAGTGCCCATTAAATTGCCGCCATCGCAGCACGCAGACGTTTTTCCATCCGCCCGATTTGCTCGCTTAACGCTGATGCCTGTGCTCGCATCTGGCGCATTTCTATCAACAGCAAGTTGATATCTTGTGGCACGGCGGTGATGGCGTTCGGGTCTGACAATCCATCGCCTTCGCCGGTCAACAATCAGCGCATCGACACATTCAAAATGCCCGCCACCATTTGCAGCTTGTTGGCCCGCGGCTCGGCGGTATCTTCTTCCCATCCGCGCAGGGTTTTTTCCTTGATCCCCAGACGGCGCGCCAGATCGCTTTGCCCCAAACCTATGGCTTCGCGTGCTGCGGCCACCCTGTCGCCAAAAGTTGCCGCATCGTCTGAATAATAGCCACTGTTTTGGCTCGTATCGCTCACGTTCCCGCCTTTCGTGCTTGATCGCCCACCTTTGGCGCTTGATCGGATGTGCCCACAATCCTAAAACAAGCGCGTTTGACATACAAACCGGAGTTCACCCAATGCCTTTTCTGTCCGACACGCTTGCGCGGGTCAAACCATCGCCCACCATCGCCGTTACAACCAAGGCAGGCGAGCTTAAGGCCGCAGGCAAGGACGTCATCGGTCTGGGCGCGGGTGAACCGGATTTTGACACGCCGGACAACATCAAAGCCGCTGCCAAGGCGGCGATTGATGCAGGCAAGACCAAATACACCCCGGTCGACGGCATCCCAGAGCTAAAGGCCGCCATTGTTGACAAGTTTCAGCGTGAAAACGGCCTGACCTATACCGCCCAACAGATCAGCGTTGGCTCTGGCGGCAAACAAATCCTTTTCAATGCTTTTATGGCGACACTCAACCCCGGTGACGAGGTTATCATCCCGGCCCCTTATTGGGTCAGCTATCCGGATATGGTGCTGCTGGGCGGCGGCACGCCCATGCCCCTTGAGGCAACGCTGGAAAACAATTTCAAAATCACGCCTGAGCAGTTGGAAGCGGCGATCACGCCGAAAACCAAATGGTTTCTGTTCAATTCACCCTCTAACCCAACCGGCGCGGGCTATTCCCGCACTGAACTTAAGGGCCTGACGGATGTTCTGATGCGCCACCCCCATGTCTGGGTGATGAGCGACGATATGTATGAACACCTGATCTTTGACGATTTTGAATTCTGCACCCCGGCGCAGGTCGAACCGGGCCTTTATGAGCGCACGCTAACCTGCAACGGTGTGTCCAAGGCCTATGCAATGACAGGCTGGCGGATCGGCTATGCCGCCGGGCCGGTTGAGCTGATAAAAGCGATGGCGAAAATCCAGTCGCAATCCACCTCTAACCCCAGTTCGATCAGCCAATGGGCCGCCCTTGAGGCACTGACAGGCCCGCAGGGGTTTCTGGCCGACAACGTAAAATTGTTCCAAAACCGCCGCGATCTGGTGGTTTCGATGCTTAATCAGGCAAGCGGCATTGAATGCCCCCGCCCTGAAGGCGCTTTTTATGTCTACCCATCTATTCGCGGTTGCATTGGCAAGGTCAGTGAAGGGGGCGCCGAAATAACTGATGATGAGGCATTTGCCACCGCTTTGCTGGAAGAAACCGGGGTTGCGGTGGTTTTCGGCGCGGCCTTCGGCCTTTCGCCGAACTTCCGTGTCAGCTACGCTACGTCGGATCAGGCCCTGAGCGAGGCCTGCTCACGGATACAGCGCTTTTGCGCGGGGTTGAGGTAGGACAGCGAATGACGAATGAACTGCCGGAGTACTACTTTCGTGTGCGCGAGAACGGCGCATTTGTCTTTCGCGTAGACACGGAAAACCGGCAGCGTCGTATCGAGATGGATCAAATTGCCGTTCTCAATATTAAAAACGGTGAGGTTAAACCCCATGGGGATCGCACATTGTCCAAACAGGACATAGCAGCGATTACCACTTGGATGGCCGAGCGCAAGGCCCTGCTGGCAACCCGTGACATGGACGATATGCATCGGGCGGTGGATTATCTGAACCTGACGGCGCATTGGGCCAATTCGCGCGCGACGGGCGAGCAGCTCGACGATATCACCGACGATCTGTTGCTGGCGATGCACGACCTGCGCACGGTTCTCGTGCGCAAGAAAGCCGACCGGCTGACGAAGGGCCGTAAGGGTTAGGGGGGTAGCACCCTTTAAATTCACAGCCAATCTTCATCCGGGTCGCTTGCGGCCCGGACAGCGCCCGACCCTCCCCACGGGAGGGCGCTTCGCACCCACCCAGGGCCGGGCGCTGCCCTTGATCGTCTTATGCACCCATTCTCAGTCGCTACGCACCAATCGGTGATCTTTTGGTCACCCGCCAATCCGCACCGACCGCCCCCAGAACCGAAACGCCATAAACACCGCCGCGACGGCCAGCCCGATCACCAGCCCAGCCCAAACGCCGTTCGCACCAAAGCCAAAGGTGAAGCCAAGCAAATAGCTTGCTGGCATCGCCACCGCCCAATAGCTGAACGCGGCCATATACATCGGCACTTTGGTATCCTGAACCCCGCGCAGCAGGCCAAGGATCATCACCTGTCCGCCATCGGCTAGTTGGAAAAATGCCGCAAACAGCAAAAGTGCGGCTGCAACGGGAATGATATCGGGGCGTCGCGGATCTGCCGGATCGATGAACAATCCGGTCAGCTGCTCGGGAAAGGCAAAAAACACGGCCATCGTTACCACTGAAAACAGGCCGGACATCCCAATTGCCACCAGTCCGCCACGGCGCAGCGCCGCCTCATCGCGCTTTCCATAGGCTTGCCCGGCCCGGATCGTGGCCGCATTGGACAGCCCCAGATGCACCATGAATGTCACCGAGGCGATCTGGATCGCAATCCCGTGTGCGGCCAGCTCATTCGTGCCCAGCCAGCCCATCAGGATAGCCGCCGCTGAAAACAATCCGATCTCGGCAAGGTTGGTCAGCCCGATTGGCAGGCCCAGCCGAAAAACCCGCGAAAACCCTGCCCAGTCAGGCCGCCACAGACGTTTGAACAGCTCATGCTGCGGTTCGGCCCATGCGGCGTAGAAACAGAGCAGCAGGAAGGTAAATACATTCACCGAGATCGACGCATAGGCCGCCCCGCGCAGCCCCAGTTCTGGCGCGCCCCAATGGCCGAAAATCAGCGCATAGTTGATCACTGCGTTCAACCCCACGCCAGCAACGGTTGTCCACAACACGACTTGCGTGCGTTCCAGAGCGGCAAGAAAGCTTTTGATAACCATCACCCCAAGGGCCGGAAAAATGCTCCACCCGGCGATCTGCAGGTAGGTGCCGGACAATTTGGCAATGGTGGGGTTTTGGCCGATGCTTAACAGAATCGGCTCGGCCAGCAGGATCAGCGGCATCACCAGCGCCCCGAATAATACCGACAACCACAGCGCCATGCGGGTTGTCCGGCGCACTTCCACCTCATCCCCCGAGGTGGCCGCCGCGGCAACTATCGGCATCAGCGCGATCCCGAAACCGGCACCAAAAATGAAAATCGTGAACCAATAGGCCCCGGCCAGAACCACCGCCGCTAGCTCATCAACATTATGCCAGCCCAACATGATGGTATCGGTCATGTGAATGCCAAATTGCGCCAGATGGCTGCCCACCAGTGGCAATCCCAATGCCAGCACTGCCCTCGCGTGCTGCCTGTATGTCAGCTGATCTGCCATTGATCCCGCTTAGCACATTCGCGCATTTGGACAAGGGGATTGGTTCAGCTGGTGCGCGCCACCTCATCCAGGGCCGGAAACGCCCGGCTGGAACAGTTCTGGCGTGGGCAAATCCGGCAACTTACCCCAACGGGCGTGATCCGGCTGGGCTGCTGCAGATCATAGCCATCCGAATAGACCAGCCGACGTGCCTGATCCAAATCGCAGCCCAACCCGATCGACATATGTTTCACATCGCCATTGTGGCGGTTTTCACCCTTCATCAATGTCCGCGCGATGCAGAAAAACTTTGCCCCTTCAGGCATTTGCGAAATCTGAATGGTGATCCGGCCGGGTTGCATGAACGCCTCATAAACATTCCAGCGCGGGCAAGCACCGCCGTGGCGCGGGATTTGAATGCCAGAGTTTGAAAACCGTTTGGACACGTTGCCAGCAATATCAGTGCGGATCAAATGAAACGGCACACCGCTGGCACCGGGACGTTGCAGGGTGGTCAGCCGGTGGCAAATCTGCTCAAAACTGACGTTAAAGCGCAGAGACAGGCGGTCAACATCATAGCGGCTGTCTTCGGCCGATTTCAGGAAGGTGCGATAGGGCATCAGGATCGCCCCGGCCACGTAACTGGCAAGGGCAGAGGCCCCGAGGCGCTCAACACTTGGGTGCGAAAACTGCGCACTCTCCACCAATGTGGATATTTCATAACGCGCGGCCTGCTCGCCTATCACCTTCGCGATTGCAAAAAGGCGGCTGGGTATCGGCAGGATGTCAGAGACCGTAAGCATGGCGCGGTCCGGGTCGAAAACCGCTGATTTATCGGCCAATGCATCCACCGAAACGGAAATGCCGAAAACATTCAGCAGATAGCCGCTTAGGCGGTTCACCTCTGGCGCGCCGTGCCCCAGATCGCCGATTACCCGCGCAGCGACATCTTCCAGTGATTGAAAATAATTGCCGTTTTCCTGCAGAAAATCCGACACCTGTTCGCTTGCCAGCCTTTCCTGATTGGCAACATCTTCTTTGCCTTGCGGGTTTTCGCGCACATCGCGGAACCTGTCGTAGAGCAAAACGATGGCACGGGCGACGGCCGGGCTGGAATTTGCGAACTCTCGCACATCGTGATTCGTCACATCCACATCGCCAAACAGGTCATCGGCAAACATTTCCATCAGATCGCCAGACAGACGCTGTTCATCGCCAGATGTTAAATCCCCGATCTCAAGGCCGAATTTTTGCGCCAGCGTCAACAATAGCGGCACTGTCAGTTTTCGCCGGTTGTGTTCAATCAGGTTCAGATAACTGGCAGAAATGCCCAATTCCTGCGCCAAACGCGCCTGTGACAGCGACTTTTGCCGCCTTAGCTGGCGAATGCGTCCGCCGATCTGTGGAATGTCATCGGCCATTCTTTACAATCTTTACAAATCGCGGTCCGATGCCTGTAATCTATTTACAAACTTTACAGCACCATCGCGCATTTCAGTTGTTTGCTCGCCGTTTTTGTACATTCTTTACAACAGGAAACCAACCGGAGTTATTGACCATGTTACAAAGCGAAAACACCACATCCGAAGAAGGCATCACCCTGTTCGGCAGCAAGCCATCCGAAATTCTGGAATCGTTTTACGCGTCCGGCCTGGCCGCCCGCGGTTTTGCAATCGCTGGCCGGATCGTGCCGCACACGGCACAGGTCGTAACAGGCACTGGTGAAAACGACAGCCTTTTCGGTGGTCAGAAACTCTATGCCGCAACCTTCATGCGAAATGCACAAACGTCTTAACGACACATAAGGAACCAGACCAATGACGCCTACCAAACAGGAACGCATCGACAAGCTGAAACACGACTGGGCTACAAACCCGCGCTGGAAAGGCGTCAAGCGTGGCTATGAAGCTGAAGAAGTGGTGCGCCTTAGCGGCTCTTACACACCCGAATTATCCACCGCACGACGCGGTGCTGAAAAACTGTTCGATCTGATCAGCGGCGAGGATTATGTCCATACTTTAGGCGCGCTGACGGGTGGGCAGGCCGTGCAACAGGTCAAGGCAGGGATCAAAGCGATCTATCTGTCTGGCTGGCAGGTGGCAGCAGATGCCAATACCGGCGAAACCATGTATCCTGATCAGTCGCTTTATCCGGTCGACTCGGTCCCGACAGTGGTGCGCCGCATCAATTCCGCCTTCAAACGTGCGGACGAAATTCAATGGGCAAATGATGTGCCCGAAGATGAGCAAATCGACTATTTTGCGCCCGTAATTGCAGATGCCGAGGCCGGTTTTGGCGGCGTTCTGAACGCATTTGAGCTGGCCAAATCCATGGTCGAGGCAGGCGCTGCTGGCGTGCACTTTGAGGATCAGCTGGCATCAGCCAAGAAATGCGGCCACATGGGCGGTAAGGTTCTGGTGCCAACAAGTGAAGCGGTGCAGAAACTGATCGCGGCACGTCTGGCCTTTGATGTGGCGGGCGTTCCCACCATCCTGATGGCGCGCACCGATGCGAATGCCGCCAACCTGATGACCAGCGATGTTGATCCGAATGATGCAGAGTTCCTGACCGGCGAGCGGTCCGCCGAAGGGTTCTATTACGTGAAAAACGGTTTGGATCAGGCAATCTCGCGTGGCTTGGCCTATGCGCCTTATGCCGATCTGGTCTGGTGCGAAACCGCCAAGCCCGATCTGGACGAAGCGCGGCGTTTTGCCGAGGCAATCCATGCAGAATACCCGGATCAGATGCTGGCCTACAATTGTTCGCCGTCATTCAACTGGAAGCGCCATCTGGATGATGAAACCATCGCCACATTCCAGCAGGAGCTGGCTGCAATGGGCTATAAATACCAGTTCATCACGCTGGCAGGCATTCATTCGATGTGGAACTCGATGTTCGATCTGGCGCATGGCTATGCCCGCGAAGGCATGAGCGCCTATGTCCGGCTGCAGGAACGCGAATTTCAGGACGCTGATCGCGGCTATACATTCGTCAGCCACCAGCAAGAAGTTGGCGCAGGCTACTTTGACGCGGTTACGACCTGTATTCAGGGGGGATCCTCCTCGGTTGTGGCGATGGCCGGATCAACCGAAGAGGAACAATTCTCAAAAGCGAGTTGAGGATTGCGGAATACAGCGCGTGGAAAGGGCGGGCCAATTGGTCCGCCCTTATTCGTAGCGCAAGCCCGCCTTCAGGTCTGATCGCCGCCGCGCCGGTTTGCCGGGTGCAGGGACGTGCCAAGAATATGCTCTGAATGATGCACCACATGCTCGGCGCGACCAACGATCAGCGGATCTGGGCCATTCACGATATTCCGGTCTTTGCCCGGATAATCCAAGCCATCCAGAAAATGGCGCATACAATTCAGCCGTGCGCGTTTCTTGTCGTTTGACTTGATGATTGCCCATGGCGCGTCGGCGGTGTCGGTGTAGAAAAACATCGCCTCTTTGGCCTCGGTATAATCGTCCCATTTGCTTAGGCTGGCTTTATCTATCGGTGACAGTTTCCAGCGTTTCAAAGGGTCGCTTTCGCGCGAGGTAAACCGCCCCTTTTGCTCGTCCTGTGTCACCGAAAACCAGTATTTATACAGCCGGATACCAGAGCGCACCAACATCCGCTCAAGCTCGGGCGTTTGGCGCATGAATTCCAGATAATCATTTGGCGAACAAAACCCCATCACCCGCTCAACTCCGGCACGGTTATACCAACTGCGGTCATAGAAAACCATTTCGCCATCGGTCGGCAAATGTTCCAGATAACGCTGAAAGAACCACTGGCCGCGCTCACGGTCAGTCGGCTTGTTCAGCGCCACGACACGCGCGGTTCGCGGGTTCAAATGCTCCATGAACCGTTTGATCGTGCCGCCCTTGCCAGCCGCGTCACGACCCTCGAAAAGGAGGATGAACCGCTGGCCCGTGGTCTTGACCCAGTTC
>JAHRVC010000119.1 GCA_019090885.1 Marinosulfonomonas sp. | reverse complement strand
TTGAACGGGATCAGATTGATCTTGGCCGGAATTCCACGGATCAGTTCCACCAATCGGTGCGCGTCCTCGTCTGAATCATTGATCCCCGCCAGCATCACGTATTCAAATGTGATCCGCTCTGAATTGGACAGTTTTGGATAGGCGCGTAGTTCGTCCAAAAGCGTGGCGATGTTCCATTTCTTGTTGATCGGCACCAGCTTGTCGCGCACTTCGTCGGTTGTTGCGTGAAAAGAAACCGCCAGCAAACAGCCAATTTCGTCAGCGGTTTTTGCGATTTGCGGGACGACTCCGGACGTGGACAGGGTAATCCGGCGTCGCGACAGCGACAGCCCTTCCGGGTCCATCGCAATTTTCATCGCGTCCCGCACCGCATCAAAATTATAAAGCGGCTCGCCCATCCCCATCAAAACGACATTAGACAGCAGGCGGGTTTCATTATTGGGCGATTTACCCGGCTCGGGCCATTCATCCAGATCGTCACGCGCTAACATAATCTGCCCGACGATTTCGCCCGCCGTCAAATTGCGCACCAGTTTCTGGGTTCCCGTGTGACAAAAAGAACAGGTCAGCGTGCATCCAACTTGCGACGAAATGCACAGCGTTCCGCGGTTTTCTTCTGGGATGTAGACGGTTTCAACCTCATGTCCACCAGCGATCCGCACCAGATATTTCCGCGTGCCATCATCCGATATCTGCCGCGAGACAACTTCGGGAATTTCGATCACAAATTGTGCGGCAAGCTCCTCGCGGTAAGCCTTTGCCAGATTGGTCATCGCCAGAAAATCGCGCACGCCTTTGTTGTAAATCCACTGCCAAATCTGGCTGGCACGCATTTTGGCCTGCTTTTCAGGCGTTCCCGCAGCAAGCAAGGCATCGCGCAGCTGATCTCGGGTCAACCCGGCAAGGTTAAGCCTACCCTCCTCCGCCTTTCGGGGGATGGTCATAACATCGGGAACTATTGGGGCCGTATTTGACATTTTAGCAATCCAGAAAACCAAACACGCCCCCTGAAAACAGAGGGCGCTTTCACCGTTATCTAATGATTGTCGCCAAAAAAGTCGAGACCGCGCAGACGCAGATCAGCTAACCTGTCTACTTCACCCTACGAACAGCGCTTTTCAGCCTCTTCCAAAGCGGCCGTAAATCCAAGCAAAGAAAACGTATCCTTGGTTTTCGTTCCACGTGCAGAACTGGCCGTCAAAACAGCCTCTGCGCCGCGCTTCAGGGCCGTCACAATCTTAGTGTCGTCACCAGTACTCGCCGCCCATGCCATTTCTGGACTGGTCGCGACATCCGTGAACAGTTGAAACGTTTGCCCGCCAACTGCCAGTCCAACCTGCGAGCCGGGAGCGAACGGATAACCGCCGGTGAACGAAACCTGACCTTTGGCACCATTGCTTGGAACGAACGTGACAAAAAACTGAATCGCGCCGCGACGAACTGCAACAACACGATCGTCGCGCGTGTTCACGGTTTCCTTGGGAATGGACGTCAGCCAACACGAAGTCGGGTTTGATTCCACAAAAACATTCCAATCGGTCTCAACCGCGACGCGGTTACTCGATTCGTCTTGCGCCCAAACGCCGGTTGTCGCCAGTGCGACAGCAATCCCTGAAAGGATGGATAATTTCATCTGTTAACAGCCTCCAGCTGTGTGTGCCTCAGGTGCAGATCCGTGGCCGAATTTCCGGTCATTTGACGGCGCTGCACAAATTAAACTCGATTTAACCAGTCTAACGTGATTTGGCGAGGCTGTGAAAGACCCCTTGGCGAATACTTGCGCAGTCTGTTTCCGATGGCGCTAAAGCCCACCGGTCAACATTTCCAATTCAGCCCGGCACACGAATTCCTGCCTAGCCAACAAATTCATCTTTGCTATAGCCCTGAAGAAACAACAACGCCGTCAAATCCCCGAAATTGACCCTGATATTGCACTCTTGTGCGACTACAGGCTTAGCATGCAGGGCCACCCCAGAGCCGGCCAGCGATAACATGCCCAAATCATTCGCCCCGTCGCCAACGGCCAGTGCTTGCTGGGCCGAAATACCAAGACGGCCGGTGATTTCATTCAAGGCCGCAACCTTGGCTTCGCGCCCAAGGATCGGCAATCCAACGGTTCCGTCAAGAACGCCGTCAGCAATGTTCAGTGTATTTGCACGGTTTTCATCAAAGCCAAGCTTCTTGGCTATATGGCCAGTAAATGCCGTAAACCCGCCTGAGACCAACGCGGTATAAGCATCATTTGCGCGCATCGTCGCAACCAGTTGTCTGGCACCGGGCATAAGCGTGATACGGTCCCTTAAAACAGTGTCTATTACAGCGTTTTTTAGCCCTTTTAACAAATGAACCCGCTCTTTCAGCGCCTCGTCAAAATCAAGTTCGCCGTTCATCGCCCGCGCCGTTATCGCCGACACAAGCGCACCAAACCCAGCTTCGTCGGCCAACTCATCGATACATTCCTGCTGAATGATTGTTGAATCCATATCGGCCAAAAGCAGTTGCTTTTTGCGGCCCTCTGCGGGCTGAAGGATCAGGTCGACTCCAAGCGCCTGAACATCGGCCCAAACTGTCCAAAAATTCTGCGGCTCTTTAGCCAGCGAAAATTCAGCCGCCTCATCGGGCGCAAGCCATTGAACATCGCCCCCGCCCCAAGCGTTCCTCAGGTTTTCGGCCAATTCAGGCGTCAGGTTTTTGGCCGCCGGGGCACAAAGTAACGTTGCAATATACATCAGACGATCCGGATCAATTTCGTTTGATCCGCGATATAGACCCGTTTTGGGGCTTGTGAAAGATCGACCTTTGTCCTAACTCCGTCAGCGGGACACCCTTCCCCAACGAAGGGCACATATCTGTGAGGATAGCATCAATGGCTACGACGACTCCGGCAACGCGGCCGGCAAATCCGCGTTTTTCATCTGGCCCATGCGCCAAACCCCCTACATTTACACTGGAATCCTTGTCCGACGCAGCTTTGGGCCGGTCGCATCGCGCGGCAATTGGCAAATCCAAGCTGAAACAAGCGATTGAAACAACACGCGAAATTCTTGGCGTTCCAGCCGGTTACCGCATCGGGATCGTGCCCGCATCCGATACAGGTGCGATGGAAATGGCCATGTGGTCGCTTTTGGGCGCACGTCCGGTGGAAATGCTGGCATGGGAAAGTTTCGGCGCAGGCTGGGTCACAGATGTGGCCAAACAGCTAAAGCTGGACGCGACGGTGCGCAAAGCCGACTATGGACACATCGTGGATTTCGCCGATGTGAATTTTGACAGTGATGTCGTCTTTACCTGGAACGGCACCACATCCGGCGTTCGCCTGCCAAACGGCGACGCAATTCCCGCAGACCGTCAGGGCCTGACCATATGTGACGCAACCAGCGCTGCTTTTGCCACGGACCTGCCTTGGGACAAGATGGATGTGACGACCTTCAGCTGGCAAAAAGCATTGGGTGGCGAAGCGGCGCACGGAATGCTGATCTTGTCACCACGGGCCGTCGAGCGGTTGGAAAACTACACCCCCGCGTGGCCCCTGCCCAAGATTTTCCGCATGACCAAAGGCGGCAAGCTGATCGAAGGTATCTTTGTTGGCGAAACGATCAACACCCCATCAATGCTGGCAGTAGAAGACTACCTTCAAGCGCTGGAATGGGCCAAGTCGGTTGGCGGACTTAACGGAATGATCGCCCGC
>JAHRVC010000118.1 GCA_019090885.1 Marinosulfonomonas sp. | reverse complement strand
TTTTCCGAAATTCAGGAATATGCAGCCCGCCGTTCGGGACAACGGCGGGGTTGGTGACGGCGGCACGTAAGGTGCCGCCGGCCTGCCAGCCAGATCGCGTGGCAGGGCGTGCAGGTTTGGGGACCTGCCGCCTTGCCGCCTTCAGGCGGCTCAATGCATCCTGCGCCAAATCCACAACCGTTTCAGTGCGTCCGTCAACCAGCGGCACGCGCCCCTGTGCTTCCAGTTGCGGTATTGCCTTGAACCAGTTCGCCAAGCCACTGGCATAGCCAACCTCACGCACGGGCGCCTCACCTGCATCCGCGCCAAGCGCGCGCGCAGCCACCCACATCAGCCCGCCCGATGTTGCCGACAGGTATTCGGCAAAATGGTCGCCATCCTCAAACGGATCACGGTAAATGTCCCACCTACGCGCCTGCACCAGCTTATCCAGCACCCCGGCCCCATCGGCGTCCAGAACCGCGGCCAGCGGCGTCGTCACCTCGTGGCGGCGCACCGGTTTTCCGGTCGCGATTTCATCCAGCGCGTCGCGCCACCATTGCAGGCGCATTTCTGCGATCATCGCCTCTTGGGTGACCCAGGGCGCACGCGCGACTTCGACGTTAAAGGCATAGATCGGGAACAGCGCTGCGCGGGCCGCCGGTGGTGCGGCCATGACCGACAGGAACCGGTCCGGATCCCCTTTGCGAACAATTTCGGCGCAGGCGGCAAGGCTCACGCCGTTGCCCCATCCCGCGCCAATTTCCAGTTAATCGCATCCAGCAATGCGCCAAACGAGGCATCGACGATGTTCGGGGAAACCCCGACCGTCGACCAGCGCACGCCCTGCCCGTCCTCGCAATCAATGATGACGCGGGTGACGGCTTCGGTTCCGCCTTGGGTGATGCGCACTTTGAAATCCACCAGATGCATATCGTCAATGGCCCCCTGATAGGGTCCAAGATCTTTGGCCAGCGCCTTGGACAGCGCATTCACCGGGCCACGATCAGAGCCGCTTTCGTCCACCGACTCCGACACCGACAACATTTTTTTGTCGCCGATTTTCACGACCACAACAGCCTCGGACAGGCTGACCATCTGGTTGCGCTTGTTCTTGCGCCGCTCGACCGTCACCTTGTAGCGCTTGACCTCAAAGAAATCCGGCAGTTGGCCCAATTCACGCCGCGCCAGCAATTCAAAACTGGCCTGCGCGGTGTCATAGGAAAAGCCCTGCCCTTCGCGTTCTTTTATGACGTCCAGAATGCGCCCCAGCGCCGGGTCGCCCTTTGCTACGCTCAGCCCCATGTCTGCCAGCCGGGTGCGCAAGTTGCTTTGCCCGGCCTGATTTGACATCGGGATAATTCGCGCATTGCCGACATTGGCCGGATCAATATGTTCATAGGTCGTCGGGTCTTTCAGGATCGCACTGGCATGCAGCCCAGCCTTGTGGGCGAATGCCGATGCCCCCACGTAAGGGGCTGCGCGCAAGGGCACGCGGTTCAGAATGTCATCCAGCAGGCGCGACACACGCGTCAGCCCGGCCAGCGCGGCCTTATCAACGCCAATGTCATAAAGGCTGGCATAGGGTTCTTTCAGCAGCAGCGTCGGGATCAGCGTCGTCAGGTTGGCGTTACCGCACCGCTCGCCCAAACCGTTCAGCGTGCCTTGGATTTGGCGCGCGCCAGCATCGACCGCAGCCAGCGAATTGGCCACAGCATTACCGGTGTCGTCATGGGTGTGAATGGCCAGACGGTCGCCCGCAATGCCGCTGTCTATCACCGCCTTTACGATCTTGTAGATCTCACGCGGCAGGGTGCCGCCGTTGGTATCACACAGCACGATCCAGCGCGCCCCAGCACTGTAAGCCGCGTGCAGACATTCCAGCGCATAAGCCGGGTTGGATTTGTAGCCATCAAAGAAATGCTCGGCGTCAAACAGCGCTTCCCGCCCGCCCGCAATCACATGCTCAAACGAGCGGGCAATGTTTTCAACGTTTTCGGCCAGCGGTATGTTGAGCGCGGTTTTGACGTGGAATTCATGCGACTTGCCGACCAGACAAACGGCAGGCGTTCCGGCGTTCATCACGGCTGCTAGCACATCGTCATTTTCCGCCGAACGGCCAGAGCGTTTGGTCATGCCAAAGGCGGTAAACGTGGCGCGGGTTTTGGGCGGTGCGTCAAAAAACTCGCTGTCGGTCGGGTTCGCGCCGGGCCAGCCACCCTCAATATAGTCGATACCCAGATCATCCAAAGCCGCCGCGATCTGCAGCTTTTCCGGGGTTGAGAATTGCACACCATGGGTTTGCTGCCCGTCGCGCAGGGTGGTGTCGAACAGGGAAAGGTGGGTTTTAGTCATTGGTCTGCACCTGTTGTTTTGTCTGGCTGTTTCGCAGGGCCATACCGAACCGGAGCATGGCTCCGGTCAGCGCCCGGACCATTCCGGGGCTCCGCCCGTTCGCGGCTGAAATGATCCCCCGGATCATTTCCTGGACGCCGCTCACCCCCATGGGGAGGGCGCTTTGCACCCACCCCGAGGTCCCGGCGATGCCCTTTGTGGTGAAGTTGTTCATTTGAGGGCCTCCAGTTTGGATGTGTCAAAATTTGATTCACGCTTATAGGTGACACCACCATCTTTATCGTACGACAAACTGACCCCGGCATCTTTGAGACCATCTCGGATTTTATCCGCTGTTGCGTAGTCCTTAATTTTTCTTGCGTCTAGGAGCGCTCTGATCAGCTTTTGTATTTGCTCTCCGAATTCTTCGCCTTGAGCAATGTTTGCAAATACATCCTTTTCCGCTTGTGGCAACGGCAATGAAATATTCAAAAATTCGACACTGCGTTTAAGATCCGAATATCGCCCCTGCTTTGACATTTTGTGCAACTCTGAAATGGCTTGGGGGGTATTCAGATCATTGGACAAGGCACTCACGAAATCTTCGTCTAGATCGTCCGAAGCCTCAACTTCCTGAATAAATAGGGCCCATTTTTTCAAAGTATCTTTTGCCTGATCAGACTTTTCTTCCGTCCAATCCATCGGCTTGCGATAATGCGTCGACAACATCACAAAACGGATCACTTCACCCGGCACGCCCTGCTCCAACAAATCCCGCACCGTAAAAAAGTTGCCCAAAGACTTGGACATCTTCTTACCGTCGACCTGCAACATCTCATT
>JAHRVC010000117.1 GCA_019090885.1 Marinosulfonomonas sp. | reverse complement strand
GGTCATTCTTTTTTAGCGTCTTTGCGCTTGAAGCCGGACAGAATATTGCCGAACACATCTGGTTTGACGCCCTGGCTGCGCATGATCAGATATTGCTGAGTGAACGTGATCGTGTTGTTGGCAATCCAGTAGACAACCAGACCCGACGCAAAACCACCCAGCATGAACATGAACACCCATGGCATCCAGGCAAAAATCATTTGCTGTGTCGGATCAGTTGGGGCCGGGTTCAGTTTTTGCTGCAACCACATGGTTATACCTAGGATGATCGGCAGAATGCCGAGCGATACGATGGCGAGCAGCGAGCTTGGGTCGGGTGGCGCAAAGGACAGCAGCCCAAACAGGTTAAGAATTGACGAGGGATCAGGTTGGGACAGGTCTTTGATCCAGCCGAACCAGGGCGCCTGACGCAAGTCCAGCGTGACAAAGATAACCTTGTAGAGCGAAAAGAAAATCGGGATCTGCATCACGATCGGCAGACAGCCGGACGCCGGGTTCACTTTGTGCTTCTTATAAAGCTCCATCATGCCCTTCTGGACCTTTTGACGGTCGTCCCCTGCGGCTTCTTTCAGCTTCTCCATCTCTGGCTGCAGCTCTTTCATCTTTGCCATCGAGACATAAGATTTATAGGCCAGCGGGAACAAAATAGCTTTGATGATCAGGGTCAGGGCGATGATCGACCAACCCATGTTGCCGATAATGCCGTTTAGCCAGTGCAGCACCGCAAAGATTGGTTTTGTCAGAAAAAAGAACCAGCCCCAGTCGATGGAATCGAGGAATTTGTAGACCCCGTTTTCTTTCTGGTAATTGCGGATCGTTTCCCAATCTTTTGCCCCGGCGAACAGGCGCGTTGTGGTCGACTGTGTGGTTCCGGGTTCGACTGTCAGCGTTTCCAGCCGTGCAATTGAGCGAAATTTGTCGCTGCGCGCGTCATATTGCAGGACGGATTCAAACGGTTGGTTGGCGTCAGGGATTATCGTTGTCATCCAAAAGTGGTCAGTGAAACCGATCCAGCCATTACTTTGGACATCAATAACCTTAGAGTTCGCACCCCAACGCGCATCCCGGTCGAAATCGGAAACATCGTCGTAGTCAAACTCTTTCATTTCCTCGCCGGATTGGCGGATGGCACCTTCGTGAAGGATGAAAAAGTTCTTTAAGTCGCTTGGCGTGCCGTGGCGCACCAGTTCAATTGAAGGCGCAAGGCGGGCGACGTGATCTGAGGTGTTATTGACCGATTCGGTGACCGAGAACATATAATCATTGTCGACTTGGATCGTGCGTTCAAAGGTCAGGCCGGCCCCGTTATTCCAACCCAGAGTTACCGGGGTCTGCGGCGTCAGGATGTCGCCACTGACGATTGCCCATGGTGTATCAGGGCCAGGCACGTCCGAAAACTTCAGGTCGCCGCCTGGTGCCCAGCCAAACAGTGCATAATAAGCCTCGGTTTGGCCGACGGGCGATAACAAGGTCACGTTCGGGCTGCCGTCATCCAGCGTTTCCCGGTAGTCGTTCAATAATAAATCGTCGATACGACCGCCAAGCAACGCGATGCTGCCCGACAATTTGGGTGTCTGAATTGTGATCCGCGCAGTTTCAGCCAGAGCGGGGGTGGTGCCAGTATCTGTACCGGGGGTTGCTGCAGTTTTTGTATCTGTGCCGGTTGCAGCCGGTGGTGACACGGATGTCGTGGCCACAGGCGATCCATCGGCGATAGGAGCATTGGGATCAACAGCTGATGGTTCAGGCGGGAACAATACGAACCAAACCAAAATCACCAGAAAACTAAGTGCTGTCGCAAGAATGAGGTTCTTGTTCTGATCGTCCATAAAGGCCTACCACCTGTGCTTTTCGGGTCAGGGAGGTTCAACAGGTCAGGGGCCGAAAGGTCAAGCTGTTTTAGGCATTCTGGGCGGAACTGACGAAGGGTTATTGTCCTATGCTTCTTGCAATTTGCGGCGCTTTGGAAAGTTTTACGTGGTGTTGGTCAATCCAATGCAATGTGTCCTCGACCGGCATTGGCCGGGCAACACTAAAGCCCTGCACATTGTCGCACCCAAGTTGTGCCAGCATTGCGTGCTCACCAAGAGTTTCCACCCCTTCTGCCAGTGTCTCTAATTCAAGCTGTTGGGCCATCACGATAACTGCCGTGACGATATTTTGTTGCTCGCGATCGCGATCAATACGGGTCACAAACGAGCGGTCGATTTTGATACGATCAACAGAGAACCGCCGGATATTGGCAATTGATGAGTGGCCGGTGCCAAAATCATCGAGGTCAATACGACATCCCATTTGCGAAAATCCCGCGATATTCTTTACGATTACATCATCGTCTGACACTGCGATTACATTTTCCAGAATCTCGATGCACAGATTATTGGCGGCAACTTTGAACCGGTCGAGTTGCCATTTTACTTTTTCGCAGGCTTTGGGGTCTTGCAAATCCTGACTGGAAAAATTCACTGATACCACCCCAATATCATGCCCCGCGTTACGCCATGCTTTCATTGCGGTGAGCGCCTGTGTCAGCATGGTCTCGCCAAGTTGGCCGTTCAGGCCGTTTTCATAAACCGTGGACAGGAAATCGCGCGGCAGCAACACGCCACGATCCGGGTGTTCCCAGCGCGCCAACGCCTCAAACCCGGTAATTGCGCCGGTGTCGGTGGAAACTTGCGGTTGGAACCATGCACGGATATGGCCAGCGTTCATCGCATCAGAAATTTCCCGGCATGTTGTGGCACTGGCGGAGATCCTTGATTTTGTATCACTGGTGAATGCGCGGATTGAGCCCGCACCGTTTGCCGTCGCGTCCTGCACCGCGAGTTCTGCAAATTTAAGCATTTCCTCACCCGAGCTTGAACGAACGCGTGTTGGGGAACAAAACCCTACTGATGCCGTCAGGTAGATGCGGGCGGCGTCGACAGAAAATGGCTCGGCCAGGGCGGCTTGCAGGCGTCCGGACAGCCCTATCAACATCTCAAGGTCGGCGCGGCGCACTGGGCCTAAAGCAATGCCAAATCGCGTGTCTCCGAGTCGCGCCACAACATCCAAATCACGCAAACATCCACATATCCGTTCGGCTGATTGTTTTAGTAGGCGCTTTGCGGCGGCCCGACCATACTGTTGGGATATATCGTCAAACTCCTCCAATTGAATGACCAGAGCGGCTGTGGTTTCGCCCGTTTTTGTTCGCTGCTCCAAACCCGTGCTAAGCGCCTTTTCAACACCGCTACGCAGGACAAGCCCGGTGTCGCTATCGCGGGCAGCGGACCATGCTGGCCCGGTACCCGAATACATGCCCGTAACGGCGAAAACACCCGGGATCAGAATTGCCACGATCAGCAATAACGCTTCGCCGCCGTACCAATACGCCGCAAGCGTTAATGCTGGCAGGAAAGCCAATATTTGTGGTCCAATTATAACCCTTATCAACTCGCCCGGAAGGCTCCGTACCCTGCGTGCAAACTGCAAATTCATTGAATAGTCCCCTAAATTCCGGGCCAGTTTGTCCAGCCGAGTTTCTATGCAAGGGTATGGCGAGGGATTGTCAGGCGGGTTAATGCATCGACACTAACTAGGCGGTTTTTTTGTCAAATAGTTCGCAACAGGTGCCATGTGTCGTCATTCGCACCCATGTAACCATCTGCACGGCTCACGCGTCTTCATCGCGTTGATTGTCCGGAACCGGGTCAAATCCGCTTTTGCCCCAGGGATGGCAACGTGCGATGCGTTTCGCGGCCAGCCAACTGCCGCGGATCGCGCCGTGTTGTTCCAGTGCATCAAGTGCATATGCTGAACATGTGGGTTGGTAACGACAGCTATTGCCGACCCAGGGTGACAGCAAAAGGCGATAGGCGCGCACTGGCAAGGACAGAATTTTTGCCGCCAGCGTCATGCGCCGGAGCCATGCAGTTTTTGTAGCGCCCTTTGCAAATCTTCTTTCAAGCGTTCAAGCGGGATATCAGCAGTTGTCCCGCGCCGCCCCACAAGAACATAGTCCCAACCAGCCAAACCATCGTGCGGCAGAACGGCCCTAGCGATTTCACGCAAACGGCGTTTGGCCCGGTTTCGCGCCACCGCGTTGCCAACTTTTTTGGAACAGGTATAGCCTACGCGGATACCATCGATATTTTCCAGAGCGTCGCGCTTGCGGGCTTGCAGGATAAAACCGTGTGTCGCTTTGCGCGGTGCTTTTGAGGCTTTCAGAAAATCCGAACGTTTGCGCAAAACAACAGGGCAAACGAAAACCGCCGACGGCGTGGCCGCGGCATTAGCACTATGGCCTGCTGCGGTTACCTTCGGCGGTGTCATTTTCAGAGCATTTCGCGGCGCTTACGCGCTGAGCGATTTCCGGCCC
>JAHRVC010000116.1 GCA_019090885.1 Marinosulfonomonas sp. | reverse complement strand
GCGTCCTGTTTTGACTATTTACACCTATGACAGTTTTGTTTCCGACTGGGGGCCCGGCCCGGCGGTGGAAACCGCTTTTGAGGAAATCTGCGACTGTGATCTGAAATTTGTGGGCGCAGGGGATGGCGCAGCACTTTTGGCCCGTGTGCGGCTAGAAGGCGCGCGCACGGACGCAGATATCGTTCTGGGGTTGGATACCAACCTGACAGAGGCCGCCAAGGCAACTGGCCTGTTTGCTGAACATGGGCGCGCAGCACAAAAGTTTGATCTGCCTGTCACGTGGAATGATCCAGTATTTTTGCCCTATGACTGGGGGTATTTTGCATTCGTTTATGATACAAAAACAGTGTCTAACGTGCCGGATTCGATTGAATCCCTTGCCGCCAGTGATCTGAAAATCGTCATTCAGGATCCGCGCTCTTCAACACCGGGTTTGGGTCTGCTTATGTGGGTCAAAGCCGCCATGGGTGACGAGGCCGCCGATGTTTGGGCGGACCTTTCAGACAACATCGTCACCGTCACCAAAGGCTGGTCAGAGGCTTATGGCATGTTCCTAGAGGGTGAAGCTGACATGGTATTGTCTTACACAACCTCACCCGCCTACCACCTGATTGCCGAGAGCGACGACAGCAAGGCCGCAGCCGCGTTCACCGATGGTCACTATATGCAGATCGAAGTTGCAGCTAAACTCGCGACAACAGATCAACCGGAATTGGCGGATGAATTCCTTGAATTCATGCTGTCAGAGGCGTTTCAGGGCGTGATCCCGACAACAAACTGGATGTATCCGGTTGTAACGCCGGATCAGGGTCTACCAAAGGGGTTTGAGACACTTATTTCCCCAAAACTGGCCCTGATAGCAGAAGCATCTAAAGCCGCTGATATTCGTGATGAAGCACTGCAGGAATGGCTGACCGCGCTCAGCAAATGACCCGGTTTTGGCCCGGAATACTAACCGCTGCGATCGTCCTTGCACTAACGTTGGGCACGCTGGCGGCGGTGGCGTTCCGGGCTGACAGCTGGGGCGGATTTACCCCGGCAGATTGGGCAGCGGTGCGCTTTACGCTTTGGCAGGCGTTCCTGTCGGCGTTGATAAGCGTCGTGTTGGCAATACCGGTCGCCCGAGCATTGGCCCGGCGCAGGTTTTGGGGGCGATCGGTGTTGGTTACCCTGTTGGGCGCGCCGTTCATCCTGCCAGCCATCGTGGCCGTTCTGGGCCTGTTGGCGGTGTTTGGGCGCAATGGGATCATCAGCGTGGGTTTGGGCTGGCTTGGTTTGCCACCGGTGCAAATCTACGGATTGCACGGGGTGGTTCTAGCGCATGTGTTTTTCAACCTACCACTGGCCACGCGCCTTATATTGCAAGCATGGCAGGCCGTGCCGGGCGAACACTTTCGCCTGACGGCAACACTGGGGTTTAGTGCAGCGGACGTTGGCCGGGCAATAGAGCGGCCGCTTTTGCGCGCAACTTTACCCGGCGCGTTCATGGTTATCTTCGTGATTTGCACAACCAGCTTTGCGGTCGCGCTGACACTGGGCGGAGGCCCGCGCGCAACCACAGTTGAACTGGCGATATACCAAGCGTTTCGCTTTGATTTCGATCTGGGAAAAGCGGCACTTTTGGCACTGGTGCAATTTGCGATCTGCGCGGTGGCGGCGCTGGGGCTGCGGTTGCAAATTCCGCAGATCACCAGCGCCGGGCTGGATCGGGTACAGCGACGGTGGGATGCTGATCGCGCCGGTTTGCGGGCCATAGATGTGGCATGGATTTCACTGGTCGCGGTGTTCTTGTGGACGCCGCTGCTGATGGTGATTGTCAGTGGGCTTGCCGGGATCGGCAATTTGCCAATGTCGGTATTTGCCGCTGCATTCCGGTCGATCTGTGTCGCGATGACATCGGCTGTTTTGTCAGTCAGCATGGCGCTTGCTCTGGCACTGACAATTCAGAATATCGCCAGCCGATTGGGTGCCGGATTGCTAGAGGCGACCGGCTATCTGGCGATTGCGGCCAGCCCGCTGGTGATCGGCACCGGGCTGTTTTTGATCGTGTTCCCATTTGTGGATCCGGTCGCGCTGGCGCTGCCAATAACGGCGCTGGTCAATGCGGTCATGAGCCTGCCGTTTGCCCTGCGCGCCTTGACCCCACAAGTGCAGCAGGTGGCGGAAGTCTACGGCAGGTTGGCCGATAACCTTGGGCTAACGGGGTGGGCGCGGCTGCGGCACCTATATATTCCCCGGTTACGTCGCCCATTGGGTTTTTCTGCCGGGTTGGCCGCGGCGCTGTCGATGGGGGACCTTGGGGTGATTGCATTGTTCGGCGATCCGGATAGCGCGACGCTGCCGTTGCAGCTTTATCGGTTGATGGCGGCTTATCGAATGGAAGATGCTGCCGGGGCGGCGTTGCTGCTACTGGCATTGTCGATGGGTTTTTTCTGGGCGTTTGATCGTGGGGGGCGGATGGATGCTGACACTTGATGGATTGCAGATACAACTGGACGGCTTTGAAATGGCGGCGGATTTTTCGGTGGATCCGGGTGCCAAAGTTGCGATCATCGGGCCGTCTGGCGCGGGTAAATCCACGCTGCTGAACGCCATTGCCGGGTTCGTCACACCTGCCACTGGCCGGGTGTTGTGGCAGGAGCGCGACATAACATCTGATGATCCGGGCGTGCGACCTGTTTCGATGGTTTTTCAGGACAACAACCTGTTTCCGCATATGACCGCATTTCAGAACGTGGCGATTGGTATCCGGCCCTCGATGCGCCTGAATACAGACGAACAGGCCCGTGTTACCAAGGCATTGGACCGCGTCGGGCTTGCTGGAATGGGCCACAGGAAACCCGGTGCATTATCCGGTGGCCAGCAAAGCCGTGTCGTTCTGGCGCGCGTGCTGGTGCAAGGGCGTCCGTTGGTGCTGTTGGATGAGCCGTTTTCGGCATTGGGACCGGCTTTGCGGGAAGAAATGCTGGATCTGGTTGCCGGGTTGATAGTCGATGCAGGTGCAACGCTGTTAATGGTGACCCACGATCCCGAAGATGCCCTGCGGATTGCCGGTCAAACTATTTTCGTGGATTCTGCAGCGGCCATCGGCCCCGAAGACACCAAGAAATTATTGTCAAATCCGCCAGCAGCCATGCGGGCCTATCTCGGGCGTTAAGACTTACGTTACAACGTTGCAGAAATGAAAAACGCGCCCGAAAGGGGCGCGCTTTACGATCATCTTGATTGGTGCTTAGTCTTCTTTGCGGTTCTTATGCGGTGCCCACAGACGCTTGTTCGTCAAGTATAGCAGAACCGCTAAGATGCTAAGAAAGAACACACCCATAAAGCCCACATGCTTGCGCGCAGACAATTTGGGTTCAGCCGCCCACATCAGGAATGCAGCAACGTCTTCTGCTTCGTGATGCAGGTCGTTGGAATGACCATCGGCAAATTCAACGTCTTCGCCAACTAGGGGCGCGCTCATGGCAATCTGACCACCCGGAAAGATCGAGTTTTCGTAGAAGGTAGAGCCCGCCTGCTCGACCTCTTCACCGGAATAGCTGGTCAGAAGTGCAACGATATATTCCGGGCCACCCATTCCTTTGAAGAACTGGTTCAGGCCAAGGCCGTAGGGACCGTGAAAACCTGCACGCGCTTTGGCCATCAGGCTAAGGTCAGGCGCGTTGTCCAGCGAGCTGTCAGGAAAGTGGTCAGTTGGCAATCTTGGGCGAAAATCGTCCAGTTCGGCGTCGAAGATTTCAAGCTCGGCCGCGTAGGCGCGAACCTGTGCATCGGAATAGCCAAGGTCTGACAATGTGCGCAAAGGCACGTATTTCAACCCGTGGCAGGCAGAACATACTTCCGTATAAATCTGCAATCCGCGCTGTAGCTGGTTCTGGTCATAGGCACCAAACGGGCCATCAAACGAAAACCGGATGTTTTCAACATGGCCGTCTGAGCCGCCAGAGGCGAACGCGCCGCCGGTTGTGATAATCAGCGCCGACAGCGCCGCGAGGGTAAGTTTCCGGATCATTGGTTCTTGTCCCTTACTCAGCCGGCGTCTTGGAAGACGGGTAATGGTTGTTGAAATCTTCTTCGATCGTTTCGGGCTGCGGCAGCGGTTTCTCGATCACGCCGAGGATCGGCAGGATGACCAGAAAATATGCAAACCAGTAGGTCGAACCAATCAAGGCTATTGTCGAATAGGGCGGCTCAGCCGGTTGTGCGCCGCACCACATCAAAACTATGAAGTCGATGATCAGCAGGTAAAACCACCAGCGGAACATTGGCCGGTAGGCACCCGAGCGAACCGAGGAGGTATCTGTCCAAGGCACAATCGCCATCACCAGGATCGATCCGAACATTGCAAACACGCCGAATGTTTTGGCGTCGATAATGCCGCCAGTCACAAAGCTAACAAGCTGCACGGCCCAGACATCAGCGGTGAAGGCGCGCAGGATCGCGTAGAACGGCAGGTAATACCATTCGGGCACGATATGCGCTGGTGTCACCAGCGGGTTGGCCTCGATATAGTTGTCCGGGTGCCCAAGGAAGTTTGGCATAAAGCCAACGACCGCAAAGAACAGCACCAGAATGACCACAAGGGCAAACAGGTCTTTAATCACGAAATAGGGCCAGAACGGCAGCGTGTCCTTTTTCGCCTCGGCTTTTGATCCGCGCCGCACTTCAACCCCGGTTGGGTTGTTGTTGCCTGTGGTGTGGAAAGCCCAGATGTGAACAATCACAAGGCCTGCAATGATGAACGGCAGCAGGTAGTGAAGCGAGAAGAAACGGTTCAGCGTGGCGTTGTCCACCGCCGGTCCACCCAGCAACCAAGTTTGCAATGCTTCACCGATGAACGGAATGGCACCAAACAGGCCAGTAATAACCGTGGCGCCCCAGAATGACATCTGACCCCAAGGCAACACATAGCCCATAAAGCCGGTGGCCATCATCGCCAGATAGATCAGCATTCCGATGATCCATGTCACTTCGCGTGGAGCCTTGTAGGACCCGTAGAACAGGCCGCGGAAGAGGTGGATGTAGACTGCAAAGAAGAACAACGAAGCGCCGTTCATATGCACATAGCGAAGCACTGCGCCGCCGTTGACGTTACGCATGATATGCTCGATCGACGCAAAGGCCAAATCGACATGCGGCGTGTAATGCATCGCCAGAACAATGCCGGTGATGATTTGCAGCACAAGGCAAAACGCCAACACGATGCCCCAGATCCACCACCAGTTAAGGTTCTTAGGTGTCGGAATCATCAGCGCACCGTAGACAAGGCCTACGACGGGCAAACGCGTGTGAAGCCATTTTTCGAACCCGGATTTAGGCTCATAATGGTCGTGTGGGATACCAGCCATCTGACTTTCCTTTATCCGAGGACGATTTCGGTGTCGGTGTCGAAACGAGCGACCGGAACCGGAAGATTTTCAGGGGCCGGACCTTTGCGGATACGGCCAGACGTGTCGTAATGTGAACCGTGGCACGGGCAGAACCAGCCGCCAAAGTCGCCTTGGCCGTCGCCGATCGGCACACAACCAAGGTGGGTGCAAACGCCCATCATCACCAGCCATTCGCCATCTTCGCTAAGGGCGCGGTTCGCGTCATCGGCAGAAGCTTCGGGTTGGCCATTGGCGTTGCGGGCATTGCCATCGGGAAGATCAGCAAGGGCCACGGTGCGGGCAGCTTCGATTTCGTCAGCTGTCCGACGGCGTATGAAAACCGGCTTGCCGCGCCATTTGACGGTTAGCTGTGTGCCCGGCTCAATATCAGCCACATCAACACGGATCGAAGCAAGCGCCTGCACATCTGCGGATGGGTTCATTTGGTTGACCAGCGGCCAGACAGCGGCACCAGTTGCAACAGCTCCTGCACCTGCAGTTGCGAAATATAGGAAATCGCGGCGGGTGCCTTCGTGTTCGTCTGCTTGGGACACGAGCGTATTCTCCGTTTAGTGGCCGGTTGGGTCCGGCAACAATCCTTAGTGGCGGCAGTTACCTGCAGCCTTCAGTTGCGGCTTTTAACCGGGCATATGCCCCGCGTCCAGCGGACAATCGGGCGCAGCCTGTCTGGAATGTCACAGGTGGCAGGCGATCTTGCGCCGATAACGCGATCTTAACAAAAAAAGTTTGATCTGAGCGGGCCGTAGGTTATCCCGGTTAGGGGGCTGATCCGGCATATTTGCAAGGAGCTGCCCAATTGCGATTCATTCTAACATCCCTGTTTTTCGCAACAATTGCGCCATTTTCGGCCTTTGCTCAGGCCGAGCTAAGCTTTTATGGCGGGATGCAATCTGCCCGTTCCGCCATTGTTTCCGGCAATGACCCGGCGGGAATCGGTGCATTTTCCTTTGATTCTGGCTGGAAAGAGCAGCCTTTTGATTTTACCAGAAATTTTGGTTTGCGCCTGACTTGGTGGCGAAATGACGATTTTGGCTGGGGAATTGATATGAGCCATGCAGAAACCAAGGCAAGTGATTCCACGCTGTCCGCCAACGGGCTGAACCGATTGGTTCTGTCTGACGGGCTAAATCTTGTAACGTTGAATACATATCGACGCTGGCGCCCAGCTGGTCGATTGCTCCGCCCGTATGTTGGGGCCGGTGTTGGGCTTGCGGTCCCGAATATTGAATTTGATTCGGGTAGCGGCCTGACTACAGGGCATCAACTGACCGGACCGGCCATCCAATGGTTGGCCGGTGCCAGCATACCCGTTGGCGACCGACTATCAGTATTTGGCGAATACCGTGGCAGCCTGGCCGCCAACAGCGCCGATCTTCTGGGCGGCGGTAATTTGAATGCCAGCATCCTTACAAACGCACTGAATGTTGGCGTTAGTTTAGGTTTTTAAGTAGGCGGAGCGGTCGCTTTTAGGCTGGCGCGCTCTGAGATTTTTTCAAACCAATTGGCCAGCGCATCATTGCCTTTGCGCCAGTTGCGGGCATTGTGGCGTAAATCCAGATAGCCCAGCGCGCTGGCGACCGAGACCTGCCCCATATCAAACGACCCGGACAAATGGCTGATCCAAATCTTGTTCAGCGCAGACAGAGAGCGATCAATTTTGGCCCAATGCCCATCAACCACGGCCTGATACTGCATCTCAGGCGGGCGCACACGGGCCTCGTAAACCATTGCCACCCCCGATTCCATAATCCCGTCACCGGTTGCTTCAAGCGTCAGCGTGTCCCACAGACGGTTCCCGTCGGGATATAAGTTTCCGTTGACCCGAGCGTTCAGAAAACGGCAAATCACACGACTGTCATAAATGGCAGGTCCGTCATCGCGCTCCAATACAGGAAGTTTGCCTAATGGATTATGGGCAAGCGGCATGGTGCCTGCGTCAATTGTAGTGCCGGATACATCCGCAAATTCCAAATCATCCATCTGCCCTGTTTCATGCAGAACCACCATTACTTTGCGTGCAAACGGCGAAAAATCACTTTTGTAGAGCTTCATTTTATATTTTCCTTAGTCGGATGCGGTCAAGTGCCGTGATGTCGATTTCCACACCGGGTCCATCAGCGCCAAAGCGAATAGCGCGGCGGTAGCGTGCTGTGGTGTTCAGTTGTTCTTTTTCCCGACGAACAGTCAGGCCCTCGTTCACATCATCCATTGCCTCATCCGCGCGCTGATCAAAATGCCCTCGTTCGATTTTTCGGGCAACGGTATAGGCCGCAAATGCAATCGCACCATAACGCAGCGCAATTCCGGCGACGGGGGCAAGTGGCAATGGCATGCGTTCCTCCAGACTATTCCAAAATATGTAGGAACTCACGCCACCAGTGTCCACTCAGGATTTGGGCGGCGCCAGCATAAAGCTGGAAAGCGCCGCGATTTCCTGACCGATCCCATGCACCTGAACCTGATCGGCGGCGGCATTGCGGACGTCATCCGGTTTGTTCTGACCCAGCTTCCAAGTGCTTTGCACTTCCTCGATAGACAGGCGGAAAGGCACGATAAACTGCATCATGCGGCCAAGCGTTTCAGGCTCCATTTTGGTGGCAAGCCACTGGGGTTTGGGGGCCAGCCGCGATTCGAAATTTTCAGACAAACGGTCAAGTAGTGCAGGAAGGGCAGTCTGATCCAACCGTTCAAGGGTGCCGCGTAAATGGACGGCAACATAGTTCCATGTAGGCACCTGATCGTCGATGCCATACCAGTCGGGGGAAATATAGCTGTCAGGGCCGCTAACAGAAAGCAGGGCCGCACCGGGCGCTTTAAGCGCGCGGGCGATTGGGTTGGATCGCACCAAATGAAATTCGGCTTCAGTTTGATTGGCATTCAGGCAAAACGGAATATGCGCCAGTAGCGGCATCGGTTCACCGTTGATGCAGAGCGTTCCAAAACCACGGGTGGCTGCGAAACTCAGGCTGTGTTGGTCCGCAGTTTTGCGAAATGTCTGATCGGGGTGCATCTCGGTTTCCGCCATGCTGTTTGAATGTTGCCAAGCACTAGCCGCAGAAACCGAGATTGCCCAGCCCTACCACATAGCAATTATGCCGGTGGCAGTTGTGCCCGTCGCGCGCACTTTCAATGTGCGGATCGCAAGGATACTACCGCCCTGAACGTTCTGGAAATCCACAATCTGACCGCTTTGCATTTCAACCGAAATATTTCCCGTTTGACCGACATATAGCGCGCGCGTGACCAGTTCCAGCGGATCCAGATCGCTGGGAATAGCCTCCATTGCGTTGGTCGCAGGCGAGGTCAGGGTTACTGGGAAATCTCTAAATTGATCCATTTGTTTTCCAAAATAATCGGGACCAGCACGGCACAGCTATTGGCTGTTGTGCCAGTCGGTTAAACTCAATTGTTCGTATTCAGATACCCGGACGCCGCTAAAGGCGGCTTTTCCGGGCACAAGAACGTGGTCTAAAAACCTACGACTAAAATTGAGTTAACGCTCCGTTTATAGAAATCGCTCTGAGCAGGCGTTATTTTGGCAGAAAGACAACCTAATAAAAGTCGTTACCGTAGCTGGAATCTTCTTGGAAATACCGACATTTATTCAAAACAACACCAAGCGGGTTGGTCATTTCAGCCATCTCTTTTTCACAGGTGTCGACCTGAGCAACCGTTGTGCTATCCGCGGCGCTGACCAATAGACCTGCATCGACCGTCGGCAGAAATGCGACATTGTCATCGCCGACCATCATTGGCGGCAAATCAAAAATGACGATATCAGGTTTGAAAGCCGCCTGTACCTGCGCAAGTTTGGTTTGGCACTGCTTGGATTGCAAAAGTTCAGACGGGTTGCGCGCAGGCTTGTTATTCAACCCGAAAGCAAGGTTATCGCCGAAACGAACCAATTGATCTTCGGCCTGAACTTTCCCCTCCAAAACTTCGTGGAAACTATGATTTGGGCGATAGGAGAGAATTCGATGAAGACTTGGGCGGCGCAAATCTAGGTCGATGACTAAAACACGGGTATCAGGTTGCCGAGACAGGCTGATCGCAAGGTTAGCACAAACGGTCGTCTTACCGCAGGCGACATTGGGGGACGTTATTGCCAGCGTGTGCCACTTATTCTCGCGCATCAGGCGCAATACCCGAGAGCGAAGCAAGTCATAGGGGCTGGACAGTTTGTTATTCGTCAGAGTGGTGATCCGGTTGCTGCGCGCAGCACGGCTGGAAATTTTGAATTCTTTCAGTTGCTGCCACAACTCGGTGGTTCCGGCGGCAGACAAAGGACGAACTGCATCGGATTTTTTGTCTGTTTGAATACTCTCGCGGCTGTGGCGAGCTTTATCCAGAGCGGCTTCTAAACGTTCCATAGGACGTACCTTTGTGCGGGCGAATTGATTTCTTGGATTATACTGCTCACAGCAATGTTCCAATTTTAGTTGCGAAACGGTCATAAATGAGATCAAGCGGCATATAGTAAGTGTGCAGAGCAAAGAGAGCGGCTGGGATTCCGATGATTAACACTGCAAATGCGGCAACAAATGCGGCGCGGCGTACAACCAATTCCATCGGCGTACGGATATAGGGCACCGTTACAATTGGCGTTATTCCAATGCCGCGGGTAATATCCGCTGCCCGCCGAATAGATGAATTCAGACTTTCAAGATCAGCAATGAAAGCCAGCCCCAGAAATGCCCCGAGCGCCGAACCCCCGATGGCAATCAACATGCGATTAGGACTATCTGGCTCGCTCGGAACTGTGGCCGGGTCAATGATCGCGATACGGCGGCCTTTTGCCAATAATTCTATCCGTTCACCCTGTGCCGACTGAGCAAGCCCGTTGACTGCCGCATTGTATTGTTGCTGCGTATTTTGATAATCCCGGGCAAGCGCATCAAGCTGTATTTGAACCTTGGGCGTGCGCTCAATGCTACTTTCTACCCCCGCAAGCTGTTCTCTGACTTGGGTAAGTTGTTCATTAAACACGGCAATTCTAGATTCGATTTCTGCAAGCTGAACATCCAGAATTGATGATGGCGGATTTGACGTCTCGGCAACAACGCCTGCCTGACTTCTTACGACAACCTGCTGCTGGGACACCTGAGCCTTGAGCATTCTGACTTTTGGGTGTTCCACCGAATAGAGCGCCATCGCGTTTGTTAGTTGAACTTCAAGTTCTGCGAGCTGTATTTGATCCGGCGTCATATTCTGCAGAGGTGATGCACCTACACCACCTGTTGTCTCAAATATTTCCATCAAACGGCGTTTCTGCTCGCCCAATGTGTCTATATCACGTACCAACGTCGCCTGTCGCGTAAGCAGTGTCGTCTGTTGGCTAAACCTGAATGCCAGTGTCGACGGAAGCGCATCAGAGTTGTTGTTATTAAATTCAATGATCGCTGCACTTTGCTTTCCCAGCTCATTACCGAGACGATCGACTTCAATTTCAAAGAACTCTAGCGTTTTGCCGGCACGGTTCGTCCGGATTTCGGCATTGTCCTGAAGTATTATGGTCACATACCGGTTCACCACACTGGCGGCGACGACACCATTGACCGCCTTAAAACTGATGGCCATTAATGTTGCCTGCCCATGGCCAGCAGAGCGCTGAATTTCCGTTTGTTGCCGCATTTGTTCGACAATAACATCTGCGGACATTTCATCGATACCCGCAAAGACATTCTCGCTTCGAGCAATGTCGAGCAAATTTATCCGCGTCATCAGTCGTTTTTCGATAACCTGAAGTTCCTCAATCGGATTAACCTGAATTGTAGGAGCGGCAAGTTGCGTTGGGATCTGCGACGATTCGATAAGCAATTGGGTGTTGGACACATAAACGGCCGGGAGCAAACGCGAAATAGTGATCGAAGCGGTGGCCACGACGACAAATATTAGAATGAACCAGTGAATCCGGCTCAAAAATATTGCAAAGTAAAATGCGATCGAATTTTTCATTCCGCAGCCTCTTCCGAAGAAATTTCCGCGCCAAAAAAGACGCCATCATCAATAACTGCCTGCACCACTTTACTGTCGATGACTTTGGATTCGGCACTCCATGCGTAAAGCAGTGACATATCACAAATCTGGTTGATCAACCGGGGAATGCCCTGGGATACCTCATAGATCAGCATACAGGCTTTTTCATCAAATTCCTCGCCCGAACCGCCAGCAACCCGCAGGCGATGAACGATAAAATCGCGCGTGGATTTTTCTGATAGTGGACGCAAATGAAAACTTGCGGCAATTCTTTGGGCAAGTTGACGCAACTCGGGGCGCTTCACAACGTCCCGCAATTCGTTTTGCCCAACCAGAACGAGTTGAATAAGCTCATCTTTATTCGAGTTGATATTGGTAAGCATCCGAAGCTCTTCCAGACTGTCCATCGACAAATTCTGAGCCTCATCAAAAATCAGGATTACCCGCCGGCCTTCTGCATAAGTCGTGATCAGAAAATCCTGCAAAACTTGGAACTGCGAAACATAGCCGTCGTTCGGATCAAATTTGACACCAAGTGCGTGCAACACCCACTGTATCAGATCGCCACGACCACCTTGTGCGTTTGAAATCAGTCCGACAACGGAATCCGTTTCGATCTGTTTAAGCAACTGGCGAAGCAAAGTAGTTTTTCCGCAGCCCACCGAACCGGTAACCATAGTGATTGGCGCCCGCGACAAAATACCAAACTCCAAGACAGAAAATGCCCTTTTGTGCTGGTTAGACCAGAACAGGAAGGTCGGGTCTGGAACAAGCGTAAACGGTCGTTCCGAGAAGCCAAAACTATCCAAATAGAAACCGGGCATCAGCTCGCCAGCCTCTTGATTTACCTTTTTCCTGCCCATGCTTTGGCCTTGTATCATTCTTTACTCGATCACAACTTAGCGGATCCGATCCTATATGTGACCTGATCCCAATACACTATAGTTAAGGAACAACCTTCCACGAACTAATATTCGTCCCGCCGCAGAATAGGTCACCCTTAACTATGACCTAAGTAAGTCCGCGGAAAATTGCACCTGATTCGGATTTTTATGCGTTGATTGAGCACATTGCAGAGACAGTACTCCGATCTAGGTCTTATATTTGCCACAATCCAAACAAGCCCACACCCTGAAATATTCAAATGCCTCACTTAACTATAAAAATATCGGCTTTTGGGGCCTTTCAGGACATTTCCACCCTGTTCTGGATTGGTCGACCAACTTTTACCTGCTATCTATCATAATTAAGAAAGCGCCCCATCTGCCTGCCAATTCAAATTTAATAAACGATGGAACGTTGTGACAAGTTCTATGTAAGGAGTTCTCCGGTTTTCCGGAGCGTGTGTGTATGACAGTTCAATTTGATCAACTAGACAACAATCTAAAATCGGCAAGTTCGCCGGTCGGTTTGGTTACGTTCCCGGCTCAAACCGGCATTTATCGGAACTATATCAAACGGACGATCGACTTGGCCGTAACATTGTTGGCCGCCCCTTTCGTTCTGTTGTTGGTTTTTGTGCTAGCACTTTTAGTCGCACGAGACGGTCACGCACCCTTTTATTGGAGTTGCCGGGTCGGGAAACACGGCAGGAACTTCAGAATGTTGAAGCTGCGCACTATGGTGCCAAATGCTGAAGTTCTGCTGGAAGAGTATTTGGAGGCGAACGAAAAGGCTCGTGCTGAGTGGGATTCCAACCAAAAACTAAAAAATGATCCCCGCATTACCCGGATCGGAAGCCTGCTGCGAAAAACTTCGCTGGATGAATTCCCACAGCTTTGGAATGTACTAACTGGTGACATGTCGCTGGTGGGGCCGCGGCCGATGCTGCCGCAGCAACGCGAAATTTACCCCTGCGTTGCTTATTATTCAATACGGCCTGGTCTTACCGGGTCCTGGCAGGTGTCTGACCGCAACGAGAGCGAATTCACCAAGCGTGCAAAGTACGACTGGGAATACAATAAAAACCTTTCGTTCGCTGGTGATATACGCATTCTAGCCAAGACAGTCAGCGTTATGATAAAAGGTACTGGATACTAATATTCCGTGCGTCGGCAATAGCGTCTGATATCAAGGCATCCCCTATTTAGGAAAGTTTTTCATGCGAGCTTTGAGTAATGTTGGGTTGGGATACAGCCGGATCACTTTAGTCTTAGTTTTATGCATCACCGCTTTTCTTTTGACTGGCTGCGAATCCGCCGAAGAACGTGCAGAGCAGCATTTTCAATCTGCCCTCGTATTGCTCGACAAAGGTGATGTCGAACGTGCAACGGTCGAGCTTCGCAACGTCCTGGAATTAAACAGTCGCCATAGAGAAGCTCGAACGACATTTGCAGAGCTTTTACGCGAACGGGGCGACATTAACGGCTCGGCCGGACAATACCTGCGGCTGGTTGAACAATTTCCAGACGACATAGACGGCAATCGCGCTTTGGCCGAGATCTTTGCCAAGCTGCGCACTTGGGAAGAAATGGAGCGCCATCTGGCTGTTGTTTTACGGCTGGTGCCGGACGACCCGATGGCTTTGGCCCTGCAAGTTATTTTCAAATACCAAAATGCCATCCAAGATCGAGAGTTTCTTGCGGCCGAACCTGCCGTAGCAAAAGCGATCGAAATGAAATCATCGATGCCGAATTTTCTAATGTTGCGTCAGGTCATCATCGACGATCTTGTTCGCCACAGCAAATTTTCCGCTGCATTGCGCGAGCTTGATGAAGCGATCGAAATCGCTCCCGACAATCGATACCTCTATGCAGTTAAGCTGTCAGTGCTTGGCGAACGCGGCGATGCATTTGAAATCGAAACGCTTTTAAAGGAAATGATCGACCGGTTCCCGGATGATCGTTCTTCGCGTGTCACACTGATCCGGTGGTATGTCTCGCAACACCAGTTGGACGAAGCCGAACAATTCCTGCGACAGGCAATTGATCCCGCATCAATTGATCCGACTGACGCATTGACCCTGATAAAATTCATGAACGACCTGCGCGGACCAGAGCCAGCCTTGGCCGAAGTGAAAAAACTGATAGCATCTGGCATAAACACGCCTGTTTTTCGGTCGTTGCAGGCCGGGCTGATCTTTGAGTTGGGCAGAACCGAGGAAGCAATTGCAGAAATGTACACGCTTCTGGACGGGCTTGATCAAAGTGAAGACACTCAGGCGATCAGAGTTACGCTGGCACAAATGCTGGCATCGATGGATTCGGCGACTAAGGCTCGCGCGTTGATCACCGAAGTTATCCAAGAAGACCCCAGTAATGTTGCCGCTCTAAAAATGGAAGCGGAGTGGCTAATACGAGAAGACCGTGTCGGTGAGGCAATCGCCCATTTGCGGACAGCGCTGGAGCGAAGCCCGAAGGACGCCGAAGTTTTGACCATTTTGGCGCGCGCGCATGAGCGTGACGGAAATCAGGAACTGGTCGGTGAGATGCTATCATTGGCGGTTGTTGCTTCAAACCGAGCACCCAAAGAAACTATCCGTTACGCCCGCTATCTAGGAAATTTGGAAAAGTTCAGCCCTGCGGAAAGCATCCTTGTCGATGCGCTACGTTTGGCGCCATCAAATCTCAGGCTGCTGTCTGAACTTGGAAACGTCTATTTGGGCTTAAAAGAATGGGCGCGGGTCGAACAGGTCATAAAAACGCTGCAGCGGTTTGAAACACCACAGTCTAGCGCTGCGGCTAGCGACCTGCGCGTAAGGTTTCTGGCGGTGCGGCAAGATATTGAATCTGCGGTGGCCTTTTTGGAGGGCCTCGTTTCCGAAGGCACAGCCGGATTTAATGCCAATGTTGCAATTGTCAGGGCGCATTTGACCAACGGTCAAGCCAATAAAGCCAGAGCTTACGTAGATAATCTATTGGCTGAAGCGCCTGAAGACACAGGCGTTCTTTTCATGGATGCCGCTGTAAATGCAGCGATTGGCCGGGTGGAAGAAGCCGAAAAGTCGTATCGTGCCCTGTTGCAAAAGAATGATCGTCAAATTCAAGTTTGGGTTGCGCTTTTTCGGGTCGTTTTTTCGCAGGGGCGCACCGATGACGCCAGCGCCATATTGGCGCAAGCACAAAGCATTTTCCCCGGCGAACCAGCACTGAAATGGATCGAAGCCGGGTTATTAGAGAAAAGTGGCGATATTCCCGGTGCGATTGCAATCTACGAAGACCTTTACGCAGCAGATAGCGACAACCTAATTGTAGCGAACAACCTTGCTAGTTTGCTCACTATTTCAGCTACCGACCCAGAGGTTTTAAGCCGCGCTTATACGATCTCGCGCCGTTTACGAGTGTCAACCGTGCCCCCTTATCTGGACACATATGGTTGGATCGCGTTCTTGCGCGGCGAGTACAGCGAAGCAATCAAAGCGCTCGCTCCCGCTGCGGCCGCAATGAACAAAGATCCAACTGTGCAGTATCATCTTGCCCAGGCTTATAACTCAAATGGGCAGCTAAAAAATGCCTTGGTCCAGTATCAAAGGGTGGTCGACATCACCGGACCAGCAGACACGCGAGATTTCGTGATATTCTCACGAACCGAAGTCCAGCGGCTGGATAGGGAACTGGACGTTCCCGCCAGCGAGTGAATTGGTCGATTCAGATTTTCTGAGGCGATTCGCGCCTTAGTTTGTATTTGAAATCCGACCAATTATTGAATTATGGTAATATTGTGTTGCGATGACGTGACTCCACTGCGGGTTTGGGGCGGGTTTACTCAATAGATTTGGAATACTTAACCCGCCCGTGTATCAACAGAGTCTGAAAATGTATTTGAGGGGAACGCTACATGGCACGCATTTTTCTAAGCGCCTTGATGTTGGTAATCACATCAACATTTGCGCTTGCACAAAGTGGCTATCGGATTCAGCCCGGTGATGTGCTGGAAATCGAAGTATTAGAAGATCCATCATTGAACCGGAGTGCTCTGGTGTTGCCGGATGGACGTATTAGCTTTCCGCTAATCGGCGGCGTACAGGCAAGTGGACGTTCTGTTAGCACAGTCCAAACAGCAATTGCTTCAGCATTGGCGCCAAATTTTGCAGCCGCGCCTAATGTTTTCGTGGCAATCAATTCGCTGTCCACAAGCCGATCAGGGTTTGCACCGAAAACAATTGACGTCTATGTAATGGGCGAAGTTAACAATCCGGGCAAGGTTTCGGTCAAGAGTGGAACCAGCCTTCTGCAGTTTCTTGCCGAATCCGGTGGATTAACTAAGTTCGCAGCGACCAAACGTATTCAACTACGTCGCACGAACAGCAAAACAGGCAAAGCCGTGGTTTACGGCTTTAACTACAGGGCGATTGAACGTGGTGCTGCAAGCGCAAGTTCTATCGTTTTAAGAAAAGGCGATGTAATCGTTGTGCCCGAGAGGCGGCTATTTGAATAGGAAAGTAAATGGGGCGGGGCAGCCAAAGATCTAAAATCGGAATTATCGCAGCGACCGTGTCCATTTTGGGCACGGTTTCTGGCGTTGCACAAACACTAGATGTTGCGCCGACGGCCACGGTAGCGCCAGCAACTCGGCCCGCCGGGTTACCGCCAAGTGCTACGGGTTCCCCAAATTCATCACTGACCGCTAATATTGGCCTGACCACACGTGTTGAGCTGGATTCGAATCCCGACTTGTCGACCGGCCCATCAGAAAGCCGGTTCAGAGTTTCCGAGGATCTGTCATTCTCTGTTTTATCCGAAAGCCGAACCCAGATTTTCGAAGTATCGGCCACCACCGGACTTAGGTTTTCCAACACGCATGGTAGCGGGTCCGAGACTGAAACAGTCGACCCCAGAATCCAGCTTCGGTATTTTAGAGAGTCGGCAAATAGCGATTTGGATATAAGGGGCAGCTATCGCGAAGGTGACGTTTCCAGTTCGTTTGACGAAGACCCTTCCGCCGCTGTTTCTCTGATTGTTGATACCGGCACACTTCAAGCCACAACGGCCAGTCTGGATTTTTCGATCGGGAAAGAAGCACCCCTTGGTCTAGATGCCGGTATTGCTTTTGACCGGGTAGAATATTCCGGCACAACCGACCCGGGATTGATCGACGAAGAAAAAATTACAGCGTCTCTGGCTTTGAATGCAGAGATTTCGGGAACGACCCAAGCAAGGCTGTCATTCACCAACATTGATTATGATTCAACGGATCCGGCGTCACTGCATACAGAAACAAATGTTTATAACGCAACTTTGTCGCACGAACTGGGTCGGGGTCTTACCATTGATGGCTCACTTGGGTTTCGCGAAAAAGACACTTACGCTGGTGGTCCGATTACAACCCGTGACGGAATGTTCGGCAGTCTCGATGTGACTCAGTCACGATCAAATGGCGCAGTTTTCGCCGGGATGAGTTTTGACAACTCCCGCATCGAGGATCACGCTTCATTAACATTTGGAAGGTCGCTGGATCTGCCGGATGGAAGCTTGTCAGCGCGAGTCACACTTACAGATGTTTCGGGGACGGGCACTCAGTTGTTCGGCAACTTAAACTATTTTAAGGAGCTACGAAGCGGCTCGCTACGGATTGACCTTGATCGCACGCTAGAAACCAACGATCAGGATGAGGATATTGCGTTTACCCAACTGGGTGTGAACCTGCTGCATGAAGTCACTGAAATATCGAACGTGAATTTATCAATGAGCGTCAGCCGATCCGAAGATGGTGGCGCCGGGGCTGCGGAAACGCTTGATCGGGCATCATTTACTGCTACGTATTCGCGACCACTTACGTCAGATTGGGACTGGTCGGTCGGGTATAGACATCGCAGGTCTTCGTCTTCCACATCGTCGCTAGCGACTTCGGACGCAATCTTCATGACTCTTTCCCGAAATATTCAGTTCGGATTCTGATTGCCAGCACTCTAACGTGCCAGCAGGCTGCCTTGTTCGGTGCCGACAATGTCGGCCCCGATAATCTGACCTACAGGTTGATCTGATTCAAATCTAACTTCGGCAAATTGCTCGGTTCGCCCCATGCGTGGACTTTCCATAAGAACACTGTGCTGACGGCCAACCTGTTGTTTCAGGTGGTTCTGAACGCACTGCCCACCAGCGTCCCGCAATCGGGCAGCGCGGCTTTTGATCTGCGCGCCATCCACTGGCGGCATCCGCGCGGCAGGTGTGCCAGCGCGGGGCGAATACGGAAACACATGCAGCCAGGTCAGGTTGCATTGTTCCACCAGCAACAGAGAGTTCGCAAACATCTCTTCGGTCTCGGTTGGAAACCCCGCAATGATGTCAGCACCAAATGTCATATCCGGGCGCAGCGACACCGCCTGTTCACAAAACGCAATCGCATCCTCGCGCAAATGGCGGCGCTTCATCCGCTTCAGGATCATGTCATCCCCTGCCTGAAGCGATAGGTGCAGATGCGGCATCAGGCGCGGCTCAGTTGCAATGGCCTGCATCAGCATGTCGTCAACTTCGATCGAGTCTATCGACGATATTCGCAACCGAGGCAGATCAGGCACCAAACGCAGGATCCGCATAACCAGATCACCAAGACGCGGTTGTGACGGCAGATCAGCGCCCCAACTTGTTAGATCAACGCCCGTCAGCACGACCTCTTGATATCCTTTATCCACCAGCCGTTTTATCTGATCCACCACGATGCCCGCAGCAACCGACCTGGAATTTCCGCGCCCATAGGGGATTATGCAAAACGTGCAGCGATGATCGCAGCCGTTTTGCACCTGCACATAGGCCCGCGAACGGGAGCCAAAACCATCAATCAGATGCCCGGCGGTCTGGGTCACCGACATGATATCGTCCACGCGGATTTTTTCGACCTCTCCGACAAAGTCCGCAGGCAGACTGGCCCATGTTTCGGGGGCCATCTTTTCGGTGTTGCCAATTACCAGATCAACCTCAGCCATATCCGCAAACGTTTTCGGCTCAGTCTGCGCCGCACAGCCGGTGACAACCAATTTCGCGTTTGGGTTATCACGGCGAAGTTTGCGGATTTCCTGACGCGCTTTACGAACGGCCTCGGCCGTAACGGCGCAGGTGTTTACAACCACAACGCCGGTTAGCCCGGCATCGGCAACCATCGCTTTCATCGCCTCGGATTCATAGGTGTTCAACCGGCACCCAAGCGTCGCGAAGATAGGCGGTTCAGCCGTCATCACAGTGCCTCCAGAAACGAAGGCTCCAACGTCGCGGTGAAAACATGGCTGGTCGGTCCGGTCATCCAAACGCCATCGTCGCGCCAATCAAGCGCCAGCCAGCCACCGTCGACCTCTATGCGCACAGATTTCCCCGTCAGACCCATAAGGTTGGCAGCCACGGCCACAGCGCAGGCACCAGATCCGCAGGCCAGCGTAATGCCGGTTCCGCGTTCCCAGACCCGCATTCTGATATTATCCGGCCCGCGAACCTGTGCAAACTCAACATTAGTGGATTGCGGGAATAACGGGTGATGCTCTGTCGCACTACCACGGGTGGCCACGTCGACACCCGCAATGTCATCGACGAAAAACACACAATGCGGGTTGCCCATGCCCACAGCAACGGGCGCACCGTCAATTGGCAGGCGCTGGGTATCGACATCACTTGCAAGTGGAATATCTGCCCAATCAAGCTGCGGGTTGCCCATATTAACACTAACCATATTGTCAGCGGCGGTCGCCGCGCTCAGCAACCCACGCGCGGTGCGGATTGTCAAAGCATCCATCCCGCTCTCGGCCATAATATACTGCGCAACACAGCGCGTGGCATTTCCGCAGGCACCGGCCATCGTTCCGTCTGTGTTCCAAAAATCGAGCGTGATATCGCTGCCGTCACCATCGCGAATTTCGGCCAGCTGGTCAAAACCGACGCCTCGGTTTCGGTCCCCGAGTGCGCGCGCCAAATCAGGCGTGGTCACAGAACTGCGCCCACGGCTATCAATTACCACAAAGTCATTCCCCAGGCCGTGCATCTTCATAAACGGCAGAGAATCAGGAGTGAGTTGGTCTTGCATAGGGCGCGATATAACTTGAGGCGCAATGATTTGAAAGCAGGCTTAGTTTTTCGCTTGACCCATGTTTGGGTGAGCGTTAGGCAGGCGCTTCGAGTGGGCCGTTAGCTCAGTTGGTAGAGCAACTGACTTTTAATCAGTAGGTCGATGGTTCGAACCCATCACGGCTCACCATTTT
>JAHRVC010000115.1 GCA_019090885.1 Marinosulfonomonas sp. | reverse complement strand
CACCCTAGAGTTCGTCGGCAGCGTCAGATGTGTATAAGAGACAGGTACTGACAATAAGGTGCGGGTCGATGGCGATCCGGACCTCACCGAGGAGCACGGCCTGATCCGTTTCGTTGTCGGCCCGGATGGGGGAATCGTTCCAGATTTCGCCGAAAAACTGCCCGGGCGCGGTATCTATGTCACGGCATCGAAAGAGGCCCTTGGACAGGCTGTCGATAAGAATTTGTTTGCGCGATCCGCGAAACAGCCCGTCACGATCCAAGACGGACTTATTGAAGTGGTTGAGGCAGGTGTGTTAAAACGGGTTACCGACCTGATCAGTCTGGCCCGAAAGGCCGGTAAGGCGGTGGCCGGGTATGAAAAAGTCAAAGGCTGGTTGGCCGATGGAAGGGCCAAAGTATTGTTGCAGGCCTCCGATGGATCGGCCCGTGGCAAAGGCAAATTATGGACCCCGGAAGGCGGCCGTTTTTTCGGGTCGTTGACGGGATCAGAATTGGGTTTGGCATTCGGACGGGAAAGTGTGATACATGGCGCGCTTGGCGCTGGTGGACTCACCCCACGTGTTATAGAGGAAGCAACGCGCCTTGCGGGCTTTCGCGGAAATGACGGCGGAAGTGACGCCGGAAAGGATAAGACGACTAAATGAGCGATAGTGACAGCAAAAAACCATTGGGTCTGCGTGGCGGGCCTCGGGCTGGCCAGGTAAAGCAAAGCTTTAGCCACGGGCGGACAAAGAATGTGGTCGTTGAGACCAAGCGCAAACGTGTGTTTGTGCCTAAAGCCAATGAAGCACCTACGCCTGCGGGCAAAAGGGCTGCGGCCTCAATCGGTGATCCGAAAAAACGTCCGGCTGGGATTTCTGATACGGAAATGGCGCGCCGGCTAAAGGCGGTTCAACAGGCGCGCGCCCGAGAAGGCGAAGAAAAAGCGGCCCGTTTGGCCGACGAAAAGAAGCGCGATGAAGAACGTTCTAAGCGCAAGGCAGATGCCATTGCCAAAGAGCGCGAAGAACAAGAGCGCGAAGAGCGCACGCGTCTGAAAGCAGAAGAAGCAGAACGCAAAGTTGCAGAAGCGGCCGAAAAGGCGCGTTTGGCAGCTGCCCCAGCGGCAGCAGCAGCGCCGGCTGCGAGCGAAGATGCGGCTGCGGCCCCACGCGGCGGTGCGAAACCTGCTGCTGGCCCACGCAAAACAACCCGTCAAAATGAACCGCGCCGTGAAAATAAGGCGCGCCCGGATCGGGGTGGTGACAACCGGCGCGGCGGCAAGCTGACCCTTAATCAGGCGTTGGCTGGTGGCGATGGGCGCCGTCGCTCTATGGCGGCGATGAAGCGCAAACAGGAACGTGCCCGCCAGAAAGCAATGGGCCAAGCCGAAGTTCGCGAAAAGATCGTGCGTGATGTGCAGTTGCCAGAATCTATTACGGTTCAGGAGTTGGCCAACCGGATGGCTGAGCGTGTAGCGGCGGTGGTAAAGTCGCTAATGCAAAACGGCATGATGGTTACGCAAAACCAGTCGATTGATGCCGATACAGCCGAGCTGATAATTGAAGAATTTGGCCACAAGGTTGTGCGCGTCTCTGACGCTGATGTCGAAGATGTGATCGACACTGTAGATGACGACGAAAAACTGCTGGAATCGCGCCCGGCAGTCGTTACCGTTATGGGCCACGTTGACCACGGTAAAACCTCGTTGCTTGATGCGATCCGCAAGACCAAAGTTGTGTCTGGCGAAGCGGGCGGGATTACCCAGCATATCGGTGCCTATCAGGTAACGCTGGATGGTGGCGCGTCGATGACGTTTCTGGATACGCCAGGTCACGCCGCGTTTACCTCAATGCGGTCACGCGGTGCGCAGGTAACAGATATTGTTGTGCTGGTTGTTGCCGCTGACGACGCGGTTATGCCGCAGACCGTCGAGGCGATACATCACGCCAAAGCCGCCGGTGTTCCAATGATCGTGGCGATCAACAAGATAGATCGGCCTGCGGCGAATGCGGACAAGGTGCGCACAGATTTGCTGCAGCATGAAATTATCGTTGAAAAAATGTCAGGCGACGTTCTGGATGTTGAAGTTTCGGCGATTACAGGTGAAGGGCTGGATAAGCTTCTGGAAGCCATCGCGCTGCAAGCTGAATTGCTGGAACTGAAGGCGAACCCGGAACGGGCGGCGTCTGGTGCGGTGATTGAAGCACAGTTGGATGTCGGTCGCGGGCCGGTTGCTACGGTTCTGGTTCAGAACGGCACATTGCGTCGGGGCGATATTTTTGTCGTCGGCGAGCAATGGGGTAAGGTTCGTGCGCTGATCAACGATCAGGGCGACCGCGTCAACGAGGCCGGTCCATCCGTGCCGGTTGAGGTTCTGGGTTTGAACGGAACACCAGAAGCAGGCGACGTTCTGAATGTGGTGGATACCGAAGCGCAGGCGCGTGAAATTGCCGATTACCGCGAACAGGCGGCCAAGGACAAACGCGCGGCTGCTGGTGCAGCAACGACACTTGAACAGTTGATGGCCAACGCCAAGGAAAGCGAAAATCTGGCTGAATTGCCGATATTGGTCAAAGCCGATGTGCAGGGTTCTGCCGAAGCGATCATTCAGGCAATGGAAAAGATCGGCAACGAAGAGGTTCGCGTGCGTGTGCTGCATTCCGGTGTGGGTGCGATTACCGAATCCGATGTCAGCTTGGCAGAAGCGTCCGGTGCGCCGGTTATCGGCTTTAATGTGCGGGCAAATGCGACTGCCCGTAGTGTTGCCAACCAGAAGGGCGTAGAGATCCGCTATTACTCGGTGATTTACGATCTGGTTGATGACGTTAAAGCCGCGGCGTCTGGACTGTTGTCTGCCGAGGTTCGTGAGAACTTTATCGGTTACGCTGAGATTAAGGATGTCTTCAAGGTCTCCAATGTCGGGAAGGTCGCAGGTTGCCTTGTGACGGAGGGCGTTGCCCGCCGGTCTGCCGGTGTTCGCCTGTTGCGCGATAATGTTGTGATCCACGAAGGCATGCTGAAAACCCTGAAGCGCTTCAAAGACGAAGTGCCAGAGGTTCAGTCGGGTCAGGAATGTGGGATGGCGTTTGAAAAATACGAAGATATTCGCAAGGGCGATGTTATCGAAATCTTTGAGCGCGAAGAGGTCGAGCGTCAGCTGGACTGATTTTAGGAACATCTCGAATCAAAAAAGGGCGAAAGAAATTCTTTCGCCCTTTTTCTTTGAATAACTAAAGTATCAGGCAGTAATTTTTCCACCCACAGGTTGCCCTGTATACATACGACTGCCAACACGAACAGTGATCTTTCCGTTCGCGAGGTTTCGGACAAATACGCCCTGAACTAAAACACAACTACCCAGCAGAATTGTTTTAAGCATGAAGCCCTCATCCCATAAAGTTTCATTCTGTAACATTGGTAAAATTCGGAACCAATTACCAGTGGTATTCTATTGTTGCACACAAAACAGGCACATTTCGGCTGATCAACGCATATATGTTTGAAACCAAATAGGTCAAAATTGCTAAATTTGTATTTAAAGCCAGTCCCGCAGAATGGATATCAAAGGGATGTCGGCAGGTGGCATCGGGTAATCCCGTAGGTTCTTGGCATGCACCCAGACCAAGGACTGGCTTTCTTGCGCCTGCGGGATGCCTTGCCATTTGCGGCAGGCAAAGAGCGGCATCAGCAGGTGGAAATCGTCATAGGCGTGGCTGGCGAAGGTCAGCGGTGCAAGGCAGCTTTGCCATGTATCAATGCCCAACTCTTCGTGAAGTTCGCGGATAAGCGCGGCTTCTGGGGTTTCTCCGGGTTCAATTTTACCGCCCGGAAATTCCCACAGGCCAGCCATTGATTTGCCTTCCGGGCGTTGGGCCAGCAAAACCCGTCCGTCTTTATCGATTAACGCCGCGGCGGCAACCAAGAGAACCGTCATGAACGATAGTCTGCGTTAATCTGGATATAGCCGTGCGTCAGATCGCAGGTCCATGCAACTGTGGTGCAGGCCCCAAGCCCCATGTCGATGTTGATAGTTATGTCCTGATTCTTCATATAGGCGACGCCTTGCTGTTCCGTATAATCCGGCGCAACCCAGCCCTTTTCGGCCACTAGAATATCACCGAATGATATTGCCAGCCGGTCCCTATCTGCCGCTGCTCCGGATTTCCCGACTGCCATGACGATACGGCCCCAATTGGGATCCTCGCCGGCGATTGCAGTTTTCACCAGCGGTGAATTGGCGACAGACATCGCAACTTTACGCGCATCGGTGTCAGATTCTGCCCCGGTGACACGGATTTCGACGAACTTCGTAGCGCCTTCGCCGTCACGGATAACCTGATGGGCAAGGTCCAGCATGATATCGTGCAAAGCGGCGCGGAATTTGGTGTCAGTTGCGGTGATTTCGGCGGCAGTTGACTGGCCCGTAGCCGCGACAAGCAAAGTGTCAGATGTCGAGGTGTCGCTGTCCACTGTGATGCAGTTAAAGGTGGTGTCGGTTGCCGTTGCTACCATGTCTTGCAGTAACGGGCGGGCGACTTTGGCGTCGGTAAAGATGTAAACCAACATCGTCGCCATGTCCGGCGCGATCATGCCAGAACCCTTGGCAAATCCGGCAATGGTGATCTTGCCGCCGTCGCCATCAAAGGTCGCGCTTGCACCTTTGGCAAATGTGTCGGTCGTCAGGATTGCATGGGCCGCGGGCGTAATTGCGTCGGCCGATAGGGTTGTTTTCAATTCCGACAGTTTTGCGATGATTGCGTCGTGCGCAAGTGGTTCGCCAATTACGCCGGTTGACGAAGAAAACACCCGGCTGGCGCTGATGCCCAAAGTTTGGGCGGTGGCATTGGTAATAGCTGCAACTGATCCATCACCGTGCGCGCCAGTAAAGGCATTGGCGTTGCCAGCGTTAACGAAAAAGGCGGCGCCACCATCGCTTGGCCCGCCGATCTTTTCTTGGCAGTCCAGCACTGGCGCTGCGCGGGTGGCCGAGCGGGTGAATACACCGGCAATCGTCGTTCCCGGTGCCAGTTCGGCCAGCATAACATCATCGCGGTTATTGTATTTTGTGCCTGAATGGGCGCTGGCAAAACGCACGCCGGCTATCGACGGTATGTCGGGAAAATTTGCTGGTGCCAGCGGCGAGACGAGCGGCTTGGGATTATCGGTCACAGACTGGTTCTACCTTTTCAAAACCGTGGTTCAGGTAAGGTTTGTGCCGATCCGGGCCGCTCGTCAATTGCCAAGTCAGTTTTGGATTAGATCAACCTGACGCAGGACCGCCGGATCAATTGCGGAAATGTCCGGACGGCCGATGTCGGCTTTGGCTGTCATATCCGCCAGAATATCCGCAAAAGCCTTTTGCTGGATTTCATCGCTGAGTTCCTGACGGACTTCGTCAAGCGTAGGCCCGGACGCAGTGCGGGTTTCGTTCAGTTTGATGATATGCCACCCAAACTGTGTTTTGACGGGCGCCGAAATTGCACCGGGCTCCATTCCAGTGACGGCGGTTTCAAACGGTTCAACCATCATGCCGGGACCAAACCAGCCCAATCCACCGCCACCTGCGCCAGACGGGCCAGTTGATTTTTCTTTCGCAAGGTCAGCGAAATCTGCGCCGCCGTTTAATTCTTCGATCAAGGCCAGTGCTTCTTCTTCGGTGGCAACAAGGATGTGTGAGGCGTCAAATTCCAGTGTTTCCGGCGCATCTGCATAGCGGCCATCAAAAGCGGCCTGAAGCGCTTCATCGCTAACAACATCTTTCAGAGCGTTGTTCAGAACTTCACCCGCCATCATCGCGCGTAATTCATTTTCCTGACGCAGCGCCATACCAAGGGTTGGTTCACTTAGTGTTTGTGCAAGCACTGTTTGCTGGACCATCTGATCAAGCAGGCCTTCAAACAGGGCTTCGTCAGTTAGCTGCTGATACTGCTCGGGCAGGCTGCCACGCATGACGATCATGTGGCCGATTGTGATATCGGTGCCGTTTACGGTAGCGACAACAGTATCGGCCGTTGTCGAGGTTGCTGTTTCCTGAGCGGATGCAGGCGCAAACCCTGCAATTGCGGCCGCAAATATGGTGGCGGTTATGGTGCGTTTCAACATCGATTGTTCCTTGGAATGGGCCGCGGTTGCCCGCGACGTTGACACTATAGATACGGACCCTTACATCGCTTTAAGTCTGTGTAGGATCAGCTTTCTTGCTGTTTCTATTGTGCGCAGCCAGGACGGGCAAGCGCTCGTCTCACACGATACTGTCAGAACGTCCAAGCGGAGTAGATATGCTGGGTTTCGGAACACTTGCGAAAAAAGTCTTTGGGACACCAAATGATCGCCAGATCAAGGCTGTTCAGCCGATTGTCGAGCAGATCAATGCGCTGGAGCCTGAATTTGAAAAGCTGACCGACGAGGGCATTAAGGAAAAAACCGAAGAGCTTGCCAAGCGCGCTATGAGTGGCACGTCTCTGGACGAGTTGTTGCCGGAGGCCTTTGCAAATTGTCGGGAAGCGGCGCGGCGAGCATTGGGTTTGCGGGCATTTGATGTGCAGCTTGTTGGCGGCATTTTCATGCACCAGGGCAATATCGCCGAAATGAAAACCGGCGAGGGTAAAACCCTTGTGGCGACATTTCCGGCCTATCTGAATGCACTGTCAGGCAAAGGCGTGCATATCGTCACGGTGAACGATTATCTGGTGCGCCGCGATGCGGACTGGATGGGCAAGGTTTATGGGGCGCTGGGGCTGAAGACCGGGATGGTTTACCCGCAGCAGCCGGATGAGGAAAAAAAGCAGGCTTACGCCGCCGATGTGACTTACGCCACGAACAACGAATTGGCGTTTGATTATCTGCGCGACAATATGAAGTCCGAGCTGAAGGATATGAACCAGCGCTTCCACAATTTCGCGATTGTGGATGAGGTGGACAGCATTCTGATTGACGAGGCCCGCACACCGCTGATTATTTCCGGCCCGGCCGAGGATCGTTCCGAGCTTTATATAACCGTCGATAAGCTGATCCCGGAATTGACCGAGGAACATTTCACGTTGGATGAAAAATCCCGCAACGTGACCTATACAGATGAGGGCAACGAGTTTCTTGAAGAGATTTTGTTGCGGTCTGGCATTCTGCCGGAAGGGCAATCGCTTTACGATCCGGAATCCACGACGATCGTTCACCACGTCAATCAGGGCCTGCGGGCACACAAGCTGTTTTCGTGCGATAAAGATTATATCGTGCGCGACAATGAAGTTGTCCTGATCGATGAATTTACTGGTCGGATGATGGCGGGGCGTCGCTTGTCGGACGGGCTGCATCAGGCAATTGAAGCCAAGGAAGATGTGGCGATCCAGCCGGAAAACGTGACGCTGGCATCGGTGACGTTCCAGAACTATTTCCGCCTATATGATACCCTGTCGGGGATGACCGGAACCGCCTCAACCGAGGCAGAAGAGTTCAGTGAAATCTACGGGCTTGGTGTTGTCGAGGTTCCAACGAACGTGGAAATTGGCCGTAAAGACGAGCACGATCAGGTTTATCGAACCTCTGACGACAAGGACAATGCAGTTGTCGCCGAAGTGCAAAAGGCGAATGAAATCGGACAGCCAATTCTGGTTGGCACAACATCGATTGAAAAATCTGAACATCTGTCTTCGATGCTGGATAAAACCGGCGTGAAGTACAGTGTTCTGAATGCGCGTCAGCATGAGCAAGAGGCGCAGATAATTTCTGATGCGGGCAAATTCGGCGCTGTGACGATTGCGACAAATATGGCCGGACGTGGCACTGATATTCAACTTGGCGGCAACGTCGAGATGAAAGTGCTCGAGGCACTAACCGCTGACCCCGATGCTGATCCGGACGCCGTTCGCACCCGGATTGAGGCCGAGCACAAGGATGAGCGCCAGAAAGTTCTGGGTGCCGGTGGGTTGTTTGTTCTGGGCACAGAGCGCCATGAAAGCCGGCGTATTGATAACCAGCTGCGCGGTCGTTCTGGCCGTCAGGGTGATCCGGGCCGCTCGGTATTTTTCCTGTCGCTGGAAGACGACCTGATGCGGATTTTCGGTTCCGAACGGCTGGATAAGGTTTTGTCAACGCTGGGGATGAAAGAGGGCGAGGCGATCGTGCACCCTTGGGTCAACAAGTCGCTTGAAAAAGCGCAGGCCAAAGTCGAGGCGCGCAACTTTGATATTCGTAAACAATTGTTGAAATTCGACGATGTGATGAACGAGCAGCGCAAAGTGATTTTCAGCCAGCGGCGCGAGATTATGGAAGCCGAGGATCTTTCAGAAATTGCAGCCGATATGCGCCATCAGGTGATCGACGATCTGGTTGATCTGCATATTCCAGAGAAATCCTATGCGGATCAGTGGGATGTGGCGGGCCTTAGCGATGTTTTAAAAGAACAGGTCGGGCTTGATGTTCCGGTGGTCGATTGGGCAGACGAAGAGGGCGTAGATGACGGCGATATTCGCGAGCGGCTTTATGAGGCTTCGGATGTATTCATGACCGAAAAGACCGAGGCCTTTGGCCCCGAAACCATGCGCAATATCGAAAAGCAGGTTTTGTTGCAGACAATTGATGGCAAATGGCGCGAACATTTGTTGACGCTGGAACACTTGCGCTCGGTTGTTGGGTTCCGGGGATATGCACAGCGTGATCCGCTGAATGAATATAAGACGGAATCGTTCCAATTGTTTGAAAGCCTGCTGAATTCGCTGCGTGAAGATGTGACGCAGAAACTTTCGCAGGTTCGCCCAATGACGCCGGAAGAGCAGGAAGCCATGATGCAGCAACTTGTTGCGCAGCAGTCTGCGATGCAGGCCGCGGGTCAAGGTGATGCGCCGGTGGAAGAAGCCCAAGCCGGCCAGATCGCTGATGGATTTGTTGAAAGTGATCCTGAAACTTGGGGTAATCCGGGGCGGAATGATAAATGCCCCTGTGGGTCCGGCAAAAAGTTCAAACATTGCCACGGGCGGCTTTCCTAGGGCTATTGTCCTCGATTCGGCAACATTTGAGCAAAACACGCCTTTTTTGAATAGGTCCAATTTTAAGGATATTGTGGCTGTATTGTGGCCGAATGTCGGGGCGATTCATTGATTTAGCGGCGATGTTTGGGTGCATCACAATATCGGCCAATGTCGGCCTGAAAATTGTGTTCAGCCACCTCATATTCTTGCCATATGCGCGACTAGATTTTGCAGCATGCTGTTTCCAATTCAGATTTAGTTGGGAATAGGTGATGGTAGATAAACGCAGAGTAATCACGATTGGCCTGACGCTAATTGTTGCTGCCGCGGCGGGCCATTTTATGCAAAATGGCTTTGCATTTGCTGCAAGGACTGACGTGGCGACGCACGCTATCGCATCGGGGCCTGCAGACAAAAGCCAAATTGATATCGCTTCCGCATTGCCAACGCCGCCGATGGATACAATTTCTCCGGAAAAGCTGGTGACGCCTCCGCCATGGGTCGAAGGGCGGATTGTGGCCGCTGTATCATTTCAGATCGAAGGTGGCTCGTTAACTGATGCCCCCACCCCGCTGTTTTCATCGTCATTCTGCGAGCCGACGCTGGTCGCAACGGCCAAACCGGGCGCGATGATGGATGTGGCACTGAGCGCGCCCTGCAACCCGAACGAACGGATCGTTGTTGGGCAAGCAGACCTAGAATTTTCAGATGCGACCGGGGGCGATGGCTCTTATTTCGTTTCTATCCCGGTGATGAATAATTTTGACCCCATTTCGGTTAGATTCGCCAACGGCAGCTCGGTGGAAGCCAAACCTCTGGTGCAATCGCTCGAGCTTTATGACCGCGTCGCCATTACCTGGCAGGGTGGCGGCATAATGCATATCCACGCGCTGGAAAATGGCGCGGAATTTGGAAGTTCAGGGCATGTCTGGTCAGGTTCACCCGGCATTTCCAACCCCATTGGTCGCCCTACTGGTGGATTTCTGACGTCGCTGGGCAACCCAGATGTTATGCGTCCGAAGTTCGCCGAGGTTTATTCTTTTCCTGCAGGACACGTTAATCAGGCCGGAGCAGTCCGCCTAAGTGTTGAGGCAGAAGTGAGTGATATTACCTGTGGTAAAGAAATTGTTGGGCAAACACATCAGATTTCGGGCAGTGGCGTGGTCAATACCACACAGATCGCCCTGACAATTCCGGCTTGTGACAGTGTTGGTGGCTTTCTGGTGTTGAAAAACCTGCTGCAAGACATGAAGATCGCACGCAACTGATCAGCCACATGTGGGGCGTGCATGATTTCGATCCGGACAGTTATTGCTGCTGTCCTTTTTCATATTGTTTTGGCCGCGCCTGCCAGCGCACAAGATGTAACGCTGACGTCGCGCGACGGAAGCGTTGAAATTGCTGGCACGCTTCTTGGCTATGATGGCGAGTTCTATCGCGTAGATTCTGACTATGGTGTGTTGACTGTGGATGGCACGGGCGTGCTGTGCGGCGGGCCGGGTTGTCCTGATCTGGAAGCATTTGTCGCCACTATTGTGGTATCTGGTGCCGGAGCGATTGCAAATCAGCTGATGCCATACCTGATTGAGGCATTTGCCCACCAGCAAGGGTATTTTGCACAGCGACTGATTACTAGCGACGCCGAATATTCCTATGTGCTGAATGAATCCGACACCGGTCGAACGGCGGCTCGGTTTATCATCCGTGTCACCACCAGCGATGAAGGGTTTGCAGACCTGCTATCGGACGAAGCCGACATTGCCATGTCACTACGTGAAGTCCTGCCCGACGAAGTTACCCGCGGAATAGAAGCCGGTTTGGGGCGGCTAAGCTCGCCCGCACAGAACCGAGTGATTGCGCTGGATGCGCTGGTTCCGGTGGCTTCGCCGCGAAACTCGGTTCTCGAAATATCACCAGAAGAATTGGCACAGGTTTTCAGTGGCGAAATATCTAATTGGCAAGAACTGGGCGGCATAGACGCGCCAATTGTCCTGCACGCGCCCGACCAGAGATCCAGTATCCTGAACGTGTTTCTTGAAAAGATTGTTCTGCCAGCTGGGCGACATTTGTCCGCGAATGTGAAGCGCCACGAAACCAATAGCGATGTGGTTGATGCCGTTGCACGCGATCCATTTGCGATTGGGTTGTCGACTTTGTCAGAGCCCGGAAATGCCCGCCCGCTGATCCTGACGGGGGGGTGCGGTTTTCGCTCTGGTGCAGTGCCAGAAGCATTAAAATCGGAAGATTATCCGCTGACTGCACCGCTGTTCCTGTATCTTAAGGGTCGCCGTTTGCCGGCTGTTGGTCGCGAATTTATGCGGTTTACGCAGTCGCCAGCGGCGCAAGTTGCGGTGTTGCGGGCGGGATTTGTGGATCAGGGGATTGCCCGCACGCCGGTGCGGCGGCAAGGTGAACGTTTGGCAAATGCGATCCGCAATGCGGGTCCGGAAATTGGCCTGACCGAGTTGAAACGTCTGGTGTCGGCGCTGGACGGGTCGCGACGATTGTCGGTGACGTTTCGGTTTGATGACGGGGCGTCGACATTGGACGCGCAGTCCCGGTCTAATGTTGTCCTGTTGGCGCGGGCGTTGGAAACTGGAACGATTGGTGCGAATGAGCTGACGTTTGTCGGGTTTAGCGACGGGCTGGGTGCGGCTGGGGCGAACAAACGATTGTCGCGGCAGCGGGCGGCCTCGGTCAGAGAAGCCGTTTTGCGAGAGGCGACAACAGCAGATCTTGGGAGAATTTCACTAAACGTCGACGGTTTTGGCGAGGCGATGCCGATGGCTTGTGACGACACTGAATGGGGACGTCAGGTGAACAGGCGCGTCGAAATCTGGTCGCGTTAGGGACTAAAGATACCCGGTGGAACGAAAGCTAAGCTCGGTCGATTTTCCGATTATCAGGTGGTCGTGCAGTGTCAGGTTTAGCGCCATGCAGGCGGCGTTTACCTGCTCGGTCATGGTGATGTCTGACTGCGACGGTGTTGGGTCGCCAGATGGGTGATTATGCACAAGGATCAGCGCCGAAGCGTTCAGTTCCAACGCGCGTTTGACGACTTCGCGTGGGTAGACCGGCACGTGATCGACGGTGCCTTTGCCCTGTTCCTCATCCGCGATCAGCACGTTTTTCTTGTCCAGAAACAGGATGCGAAACTGTTCCGTTTCGCGGTGGGCCATTGTGGTGTGGCAATAATCGAGCAAACTATCCCAGCTGGAAAGCACATGGGTTTTCAGAACCCGTGAGCGGGCCAAACGGTGGGCTGCGGCTTCGATGAGTTTTAGTTCAAAGATGACGGCGGGCCCGATGCCTTTAACCTCGACCAGCCGTTCGGGCGGGGCAGCGAGAACGCGATTGAAGTCGCCGAAAGTTGTTAACAGGTCATGAGCCAGCGGTTTCACATCCTGACGGGGGATAGCGCGAAACAGGACAAGTTCGAGCATCTCATAGTCGGGGATTGCGGCGGCACCACCGTTGGTAAACCGGGCGCGCAGCCGTGTTCGATGGTCTTTGATGTAGGAAGGAAGTCGGGCGCCTGTTTGCAGTGGTGGCGAAACATCACCAAACAATGATTGCGGCATTTCGGAAAATTGAGGCTGGCTGGCGCGTGTCATGCCCTAAGCTGCGACGAATTAATAAATTTTGGGTAAAATTATCGGATTTTCAGTCAGCTTTTCATGCTGTCCCAAAAGTTTTTGACGGTTGAGAAGAACGACGAGCTTTCGGGATTGTTTTCTTCGCTCAGCGTGTCGAACTCACTCAGGATTTCCTTTTGACGAGCGGTCAGATTGACTGGCGTTTCAACGGCCAATTCAATCAGCATGTCGCCATGGCCGCCGCCGCGTAAAACAGGCATACCCTTACTGCGCAGGCGCATCTGTCGGCCGGATTGGCTGCCCGCAGGGATTTTTACCCGGCTGCGACCGCCGTCAATTGTTGGCACTTCGATGTCACCACCAAGTGCGGCAGATGCAACGCTGACTGGGATGCGGCAAAACAGGTGGGCACCGTCGCGCTGGAATATTGCGTGGGGCGAAACCTCGATGAAAATGTATAGGTCACCGGTTGGACCGCCACGCAATCCAGCCTCACCCTCGCCGGAAAGACGAATTTTTGTGCCGGTTTCGACACCGGCTGGAATGTTAACGGACAACGAGCGGTCTTTTTCAGTGCGCCCGGCACCGCCACAGGTCTTGCACGGATCTTTGATGATCTGACCCATGCCAGAACAGGTTGGACAGGTGCGTTCGACAGTAAAGAAACCCTGTTGTGCGCGCACTTTGCCGTGGCCGGAGCACGTGGGGCAAGTCTGTGGTTCGGTGCCATCTTCGGCGCCGGTTCCGTTGCATCCGTCGCAGGATACGGATGTGGGGACATTGATTGAATTCTGGGTGCCCGAATAGGCCGATTCAAGCGAGATACGCAGGTTAAAGCGCAGGTCGGAACCGCGTGTTGCACGTTGGTGTCCACCGCCGCGACCGCCACCCATCATATCGCCGAATAGATCGTCAAACACGTCCGAGAATGCACTGGCAAAATCGCCCTGACCGCCGCCGCGTTGACCACCGCCCATGCCGCCTTCGAATGCGGCGTGCCCAAAGCGGTCATAGGCCGCTTTTTTGTCGGGGTCTTTCAGGGCTTCATAGGCCTCGTTCACTTCTTTGAACTGCTCTTCGGCGTTCGGGTTGTCGGAATTACGATCCGGGTGCAACGCCTTGGCCTTTGTGCGGTAAGCTTTTTTCAGCTCGTCGGCCGAGGCGGTTTTTTCCGCCCCGAGCACATCATAATAATCGCGCTTTGCCATCAATCAGGTCCTTTCGGAAACGCAACAGCCAGCCCGGGTTTGCCCGGGCTGGCTGTCGATACGTTTATCCGCTTATGAGCGCTTTTCGTCGTCCAGATCTTCAAAGTCGGCATCGACGATATCGTCGTCAACGCTGGTCGGCTCATCTTCGCCACCATCGCCTTCGCCGGCTTCAGCCTGCTGGGCTTTATAGATCGCTTCGCCCAGCTTCATTGATGACTCGGTCAGGTTCTGGATGCCGGATTTGATCTTGCCAGCATCTTCGCTTTCCAGCTGTTCCTGCAAGTTTGCAATCGCCATCTCGATCACTTCGACCGTGGTTGGGTCAACCTTGTCCTTATGCTCTTCCAGTGATTTTTCGGTCGAGTGGACAAGGCTTTCGGCGTGGTTCTTGGCTTCGACCAGTTCTTTGCGATCTTTGTCCGCTTCGGCGTTAGCTTCGGCATCTTTGACCATATTGTTGATCTCATCATCGGACAGACCACCCGAGGCCTGAATGGTGATCGCTTGCTCTTTACCGGTGCCTTTGTCTTTGGCGCCTACTTCAACGATGCCGTTGGCGTCGATGTCAAAGGTTACCTCAATCTGGGGCATGCCGCGTGGTGCGGGCGGGATATCTTCCAGGTTGAACTGACCAAGCATTTTGTTGTCGGACGCCATTTCGCGCTCACCCTGAAAAACCCGCAGGGTTACGGCACTTTGACTGTCTTCTGCGGTCGAGAAGATTTGCGATTTCTTCGTTGGGATCGTGGTGTTGCGGTCGATCAGGCGGGTAAAGACACCGCCGAGTGTTTCAATGCCAAGTGACAGGGGCGTCACGTCGAGCAGCACCACGTCTTTGACGTCGCCTTGCAGGATACCGGCCTGAATGGCGGCGCCCATGGCAACGACTTCGTCCGGGTTCACACCTTTATGGGGCTCTTTGCCGAAGAATTTGCTGACTTCTTCCGTTACCCGAGGCATCCGGGTCATGCCGCCGACCATGACGATTTCGTCGATGTCACCAACTGACAGACCGGCATCTTTCAGCGCGGCCTGGCAGGGTTTGATCGACGCTTTGACAAGGTCGCTGACAAGGCTTTCCAGCTTGGCGCGGGTCAGCTTCATCACCATGTGCAGCGGCTGGCCGCCGTTCGGGTCCATGCTGATAAAGGGCTGGTTAATCTCGGTTTGCTGGCTGGAGCTAAGCTCAATCTTGGCTTTTTCGGCGGCTTCCTTCAGACGCTGAAGAGCCATCTTGTCTTTGGCCAGATCAACACCGGTTTCCTTTTTAAATTCGGTGGCCAGATAGTTGACGATCCGCATGTCGAAATCTTCACCACCAAGGAAAGTGTCACCATTGGTTGATTTAACTTCAAACAAGCCATCGTCGATTTCCAGAATGGTGATGTCGAATGTGCCACCGCCAAGGTCATAAACTGCGATGGTTCTGGTTTCTTTTTTGTCCAGACCATAGGCCAGCGCTGCTGCGGTCGGCTCGTTAATGATGCGCAACACTTCAAGGCCAGCGATTTTGCCGGCGTCTTTGGTCGCCTGACGCTGAGCGTCGTTGAAATAGGCGGGAACCGTGATGACGGCCTGAGTGACGTCTTCGCCCAAATAGCTTTCAGCAGTTTCTTTCATCTTTTGCAGAATGAAGGCCGAGATTTGGCTGGGGCTGTATTTTTCGCCCGATGCCTGCACCCAGGCGTCGCCATTGCCGCCATCGACGATGTTAAAGGGAAAATGCTTTTTATCTTTTTCCAGTTTGGGGTCGCCGAACGGACGCCCGATCAGACGCTTCACGGCAAAAACAGTGTTTTCCGGGTTGGTGACGGCTTGCCGTTTGGCGGGCTGGCCGACAAGGCGTTCGCTGTCAGTAAAGGCGACAATCGAAGGTGTCGTGCGTGCGCCTTCGACGTTTTCTATGACGCGCGGTTGCGCACCATCCATGATGGCGACGCAGGAGTTTGTTGTCCCAAGGTCGATTCCAATGACTTTAGCCATGCTCAAAATCCTCTTCTAAGCGATTTCTGCGGAAACCGGCCCGTTCCGGCACCTATTTCCGATCTCAATTTCTGGTCAGGACAAAGCCCTGATCCGGGTTCTCGGGGTATATAGTTAGCGCTGTGTGGTGCTGCAACCTTTGGAGGGGCATGAAACACACAAAAAAGTGAGTCTTTTCGGGGTTGGGTGACCGATTTTGATTTATGGGAAACGGAATCATCAGAAATCGCCTGTCATGCCGGAAAAACGGCGTCTTTCTGATTAATTGCTAGGTGCGGGCACCCCAACTTTGTGACGCATGTTTGCGAGTATAAAATTCACCCATCAGCCCGATCATTATCAGCACAAGACTGACATAAAGCACATACTGATAGGATGAATTATGTGGCGTGTAGTTCAGGAAAACATAGCCACGTTCCTGATCAATGGCATGAAACAGTGGATTCCAGCTAAACATGGCGAGCATCTGCGGCGTCAGCGTGTTGGCCACAAACATTTTCCCCGAGGCTATCATATTGGCGCGCGCATAGACCGTGGATGCGATAGTAACAAAACCGGGGGCCCAGGGTTTGGCTGCGAGCAGGATCATCCCGATTGCGACACCGGAAAACCACGCCAGCAGGAACATCGCCATTGCGCCGACTGGGTCGGCGAACGTGAAGCCGCCCTTCACCGTGTAGTAAATCAACAGAATAACAAAGGCCGAAAGCAACTGGATATAGAGCGATGAAAGCGCTGCCGATGAAATCGAGATTACTGTGTTCATCGGCGCATGTTGCATCATCGGCGTTGTTGGGCCTTCGGCGCCGACGACGGAACCCATTGCTTTGGTATGGGTCATGAACAGAAAAATTCCTGACATTACATAAAGCAGAAAATCACCCCGAAGTGCAGCGCCGCGCAGCCCGAGGATTGAGAACATCAGGTAAAAAATTGCGACAAACAGCATCGCCTGCATGATATTCATCATCAGCCCGATGAACGCATTTCCATGCGATTTTCGAATATGGCGAACCGTGGCGTGAAAAATCAGCTCTGCCAGATTGATGGCATAGCCCAAATTACTTCGTGGTGTTTGCGCCTGAAACATCTGCCGCCAGTTCTGCCTGTAACCTGATCCCTTGTTTATCGCAGGGATTTCTTGCCGTTTTGCTACCGTGACAGCATAAAAGGAAAAAAGCCACGGCACAACGCTGTGGCCATCGGTGCCTGATTAGGAGAGCAGATTGGACTTTGAGAAAATGACCGTGGTTATGCGGCGTCTTGCGCTGGAAGCGGGCGAACGGATCATCGAGATATATAATTCAGATGATTTTGACGTTCGTTCAAAATCTGATGATAGTCCCGTCACGGCTGCGGATGAGGCGGCGGATGCGCTGATTTCCGCCGGTCTGCGGGCAGAATTTCCGCAAATTACACTGGTTACCGAGGAACAGGCAGACACGCATTCCAAAACGGCTGACGAGTTTTTGATCGTTGATCCGCTCGACGGCACTAAGGAATTCGTCAAACGCCGCGGCGATTTCACGGTGAATATCGCGCTTGTTCAGGGGGGTGTTCCGGTTCGTGGCGTCGTTTATGCGCCCGCGAAGGGGCGTATGTTTTACACCGATGCCACCGGGCAGTCGGTGGAAGAAACCGGGGCGTTTGATCCATCAAAACCCGGCCCAACTGCGCCGATCAATGTTTCAAAGCCTGACAATGCGGAATTGTTGCTGGTCGCCTCAAAATCGCACCGGGATCAGGCGACAGAGGATTACATTTCCAAATATGCCTGTGCGGACACCAAAAGTGCCGGTTCTTCGCTGAAGTTTTGTCTGGTTGCGACGGGCGAGGCGGATATCTATCCCCGCGTCGGGCGGACAATGGAATGGGATACGGCAGCGGGCCACGCGGTGCTGGCCGGCGCGGGGGGCCATGTAGTGAGGTTTGATGATCATTCGCCACTGACATATGGCAAGCCGGGTTATGAAAACCCGTTTTTTATCGCCTATGCCCCCGGCGTTGAT
>JAHRVC010000114.1 GCA_019090885.1 Marinosulfonomonas sp. | reverse complement strand
GAAAGTGCGGCGGTGATTGTGGTGCTGATCCTGCTGGGCCGGTTGCTGGAAGCCCGCGCCAAGGGGCGTACCGGCGATGCGATCCGCCACCTCGTGGCGCTGGCACCCGATACGGCCACCGTCGAGCGTGACGGCAACCTGCAAACCGTGCCGATTGAAACGATCCGCACCGGCGAGACCCTGCACCTGAAACCGGGTGAGCGGCTGGCGGTGGATGGCATTGTGCTCAGCGGCCATTCCTACGTCGATGAAAGCATGATTACCGGCGAACCGGTGCCGGTCGAAAAACGCCCAGAGGCGAGTGTTGTTGCCGGAACGATCAACGGCACCGGCGCGCTGACCTACCGCGCCACAGCCGTGGGGCGCGACACGATGTTGTCGCGCATCGTGGCGATGGTCGAGGACGCGCAGGGTGCAAAATTGCCGATACAGGCGCAGGTCGACAAGATCACCGCGTGGTTCGTGCCGGTGGTGATGGCGATGGCGGCGCTGACGGTGCTGGCATGGCTGGTGTTCGGCCCGGACCCGGCGCTGACCTTCGCACTGGTATCGGGCGTGGCGGTTCTGATTATCGCGTGCCCCTGCGCGATGGGGCTGGCGACGCCAACCTCGATCATGGTGGGCACCGGGCGGGGCGCTGAACTGGGCGTGTTGTTTCGCCGTGGTGCGGCCTTGCAGGCGTTGCAGGGCGTTGGCATCATCGCCGTGGACAAGACCGGCACGTTGACCGAGGGACGCCCCGAACTGACCGATCTGATCCTTGCGGATGGGTTTAGCGAGGCCACGGTCCTGCCGCTGCTGGCGGCAGTCGAGGCGCAGTCTGAACACCCGATTGCCCGGGCCATTGTGCGCGCCGCTACCGACAAGGGAATGAAATTGCCCAATGCGACGGATTTCACCTCGCTGACGGGTAACGGTGTGCGCGCAAATGTAGGCAAGAAAACCGTGCTAATCGGTGCAGATCGCCTGATGTTGTCCGAAGGGATTGATTTGGGTCCACTGGCAGAGGCCGGGCAAAAACTGGCCCTTGCCGCCAAAACCCCGTTTTACGCCGCAATCGACGGGCAGGCGGTTGCGGCAATCGCCGTCGCTGATCCGATCAAACCGACAACGCCTGCGGCGATCAAGGCGCTGCATGATCTGGGGCTGAAAGTCGCCATGCTGACCGGTGATAACAAAGCCACCGCCGCTGCAATCGCCGCCGAACTGGGCATAGACCACGTTGAAGCCGAAGTGCTGCCCGAAGGCAAAGTCGCAGCCTTGAAAGCCCTGCGCAGTGGCGGGCAAACGGTTGCCTTCATCGGTGATGGCATCAACGACGCCCCCGCATTGGCCGAGGCCGACGTGGGGCTGGCGGTTGGCAACGGCACCGATATTGCCATTGAAAGTGCGGATATCGTGTTGATGTCGGGTGACCTTCGCGGTGTTGTAAACGCCGTGGAAATCAGCCGCCGCACGATGCGCAATATTCGCCAAAATCTGTTCTGGGCGTTTGGCTATAACGTGGTGCTGATCCCGGTCGCCGCAGGTGCGCTTTATCCGCTGTTTGGCACCATGCTGTCACCGGCACTTGCGGCGGGCGCGATGGCGCTTTCATCCGTTTTCGTGGTGAGCAACGCGCTGCGCCTGCGTTTCATTGAACCTGTTATGAAGGCCACAACATGAACATATCGCAAGTCGCGCACAAAGCCGGGCTGCCGCCAAAAACCATCCGCTATTACGAAGATATCGGGCTGGTCAAACCACCGCGCGACGCCAACGGCTATCGTGCCTTTCGCGACGCTGATTTGCACAAGCTGGCCTTCCTTGGCCGCGCCCGCTCACTTGGGTTTTCGATCGACGATTGCCGTCGTCTGCTCGCACTTTACGAGGATCGCGACCGGGCCAGCGGCGACGTCAAAGCAGTGGCGCGTCAGCATCTGGCGCAGATTGAGGATAAACTGGCCGAGCTTTCGGCGATGCGCGACACGCTTTCCCATCTGATCGACTGCTGCGCGGGCGACAACCGCCCCGATTGCCCGATCCTTGCCGATCTGGCGGCAGGTAAACTTTAACTGGATTGCCGGACGTTTCAGTCTTATTGCGGTAACGCTAACACCGCCTGCCAGGGCGGGGCTGCAAAATAGGGACCACAGCGATGAAACGATCAGACGTCAATGAAATTATCGTGCAAAGCGACCGCTTTATCCGGTCCTTCGGCACTGTGTTGCCGCCCTTTGCCTATTGGTCGCCCGAACAGATGAAGGTCCGCGTTGCCGGCGACAGCGCGATGATCCGTGACCATATGATGGGCTGGGATATCACCGATTACGGGCAGGGGAATTTCGACGATCTGGGCCTGTTCCTGTTCACCGCTCGCAATGGTAATCAGGCCAATGTGCAAGGCGGCATGGGGATGCTTTATGCCGAGAAGGTCATGATTTCACACGAAAATCAGGTCTCACCAATGCACCGTCATAACCTTAAGACCGAGGATATCATCAACAAGGGCGGGGCGACGCTGGTGCTGGAACTGTTCGCCGCCGATGGCAATGGTGCCATTGACGAAAACGCCCCCGTCAGCGTGCTGAGCGACGGGCGGCGCCACACCATGGCTGCGGGCGAACACCTGCATCTGGAACCGGGGCAAAGCGTGACGTTGGAACCTGATTGCTGGCATGCGTTCTGGGGCAAGGGTGGCTCGGTTCTGATTGGCGAGGTTAGCAACGTAAACGACGATCGGACCGACAATATATTTCGCGACCCGATTGGCCGGTTCTCGGACATTCAGGAAGATTGCGACCCTTTGCACTTGCTGGTTTCGGACTATGATAAGTGGCTTGGGCGCCCGGGCTGACACGCGTTACAAATAAAATTGTGATGCAGGGGTCCTCTGCGTTGCAATCGAACAGGAGAAATCAGGAAATGGTCTATATACCGGCAGAAGATCGCTTTGAAAAAATGGTTTACCGTCGATGCGGCAAATCTGGCCTAAAGCTGCCGGCGGTGTCGCTTGGGCTTTGGCATAACTTTGGCGAGGATTCGCCGCATCAGGTTAAGCGTGAGATTTGCCAGACAGCGTTTGACAACGGCATTACCCATTTCGATTTGGCCAACAACTATGGGCCGCCCGCCGGATCAGCAGAAACCGCGTTCGGAGCGATTCTTGCGCAGGATTTCAACGGGTTGCGCGACGAGATGATTATTTCATCCAAAGCCGGATACAAAATGTTTGACGGCCCTTATGGTGAATGGGGCAGCCGAAAATATTTGGTTTCCTCCTGCGATGCATCACTGAAAAGGATGGGGCTGGATTACGTAGATATCTTCTATTCGCACCGCTTTGACCCTGACACACCGCTGGAAGAAACCATGGGCGCGCTAGATTATATCGTGCGCTCGGGGCGCGCGCTTTATGCGGGTATCTCGTCATATAATTCGCAGCGCACGCGCGAAGCGGTCGCGATCCTGAACGATCTTGGAACGCCCTGCCTGATTCACCAGCCCAGCTATAACCTGCTGAACCGATGGGTGGAACGTGACGGGCTGAAGGTCACGCTGAGCGAGCTGGGCGTTGGCTCGATCGCCTTCACACCGCTGGCTCAGGGCCTTTTGACGGGCAAATATCTTGCGGGCATCCCCAAGGGGTCGCGCGCGACGAAGGGCAAGTCGCTGAACCCCGATCTGATTTCTGAGCGCGCTGTCAGCAACCTCAATAAGCTCAACGATATTGCCATCGCGCGGGGGCAGAGCCTGGCGCAAATGGCGATTGCATGGGTATTGCGTGGGGGCGGGATTACGACCGCACTGATCGGTGCCTCGCGGCCATCGCAGGTCGAGGATTGCGCCGGTGCTGTTGCAAACCTAGAGTTTTCGGCCGAAGAACTGGCGCAAATCGATGCCGCTGCCGAAGAGGAAGACGTCAACCTCTGGGCGCGTTCATCGGAAACGGATTAGGCCAGAAACGGGATTAATAAAGCCACCTGACATGCTGAATAACAGCAAT
>JAHRVC010000113.1 GCA_019090885.1 Marinosulfonomonas sp. | reverse complement strand
CGATTTGATCGCTGCGCTCACGCCTTCCTATCAGCCATCCAGATCGCCGCAATCGTCATCTTTTGGATCAATCAATGAGTCCTGACCCTAGAACCAGCGCAGGCCCGCCCCCGCCGCTTGGCTTGACCGTCGGCTATTGACCAATCTCAACTTTCAGAAATTGCCGAAACACTGATGCTGGCCAGAACATCGGCGCGTTTCAGATCCTTCTTGGCACCACTGACCGTCACCCGGCCCTGATTGAGCACAGTAATTTGATCGGCAAGGTCAAAAGCAAAATCGAAATATTGCTCGACCAGAACGATAGCCATATCTCCCTGATCGCGCAGGTATTCGATCACCTTGCCGATCTGCTGGATGATGTTGGGCTGAATACCTTCGGTCGGCTCATCCAACAGTAAAAGCCGCGGCTGGATGATCATCGCGCGGGCAATCGCAAGCTGCTGTTGCTGACCGCCGGACAAGTCTCCGCCACGCCGGTGTTTCATCTCTTTAAGCACGGGAAACAGCTCGAAAATATCACCCGGAATGAAACGCTTATCGCGCGCCAGACAGGCGAACCCGATTTCCAGATTTTCCTGCACCGTCAACAGCGGGAAAATCATCCGCCCCTGCGGAACGATAGCAACGCCCATCTGCGCCAGCTCATGTGACGTCGCCCGGGCAATATCGCGCCCGTCAATACGCAGGCTGCCGCCAGATCGTGGATGACCGCCAGAAATAGCCTTGAGCAGGCTGGTTTTTCCCACGCCGTTGGTGCCCATCACACAGGTGACTTCGCCCGCCGCAGCATCCAGATCAATGCCATAAAGGATCTGCGATCCGCCGTAATGCAGGGTAAGATTTCTGACCTCTAACATATTCAGCGCCCCAGATAGACGTCGATGACGTCCTGATTACTGGTCACATGGTCAAGGCTGCCCTCGGCCAGAACGGCCCCCTCATGCAACACGGTCACGCGGCAATCCAGCCGGCGCACAAATTCCATATCATGCTCGACAACCACCACGGCACGGGTCTTGGCGGCGCGGCGCAAAATCTCGGTGGTGTGTTCGCGCTCGGCGGGTGACATGCCTGCGGCCGGCTCGTCGATCAGCAGCAATTTGGGGTCTTGTGCCAGCAACATCCCGATTTCCAGCCATTGCTTTTGACCGTGCGACAGCTCGCCTGATTTGCGCGACAATTCATCCTGCAAACCGATCTCCTCGGCCAGCAAACGGACCCGCTCGCGGTCCTTATCGCCAAGGCGATAGAACAAGACACCAAAGGCACCGCGCGGGTTTTTTAGCGCCATCAGCAGATTGTCAAAAACGCTTTGATCTTCGAAAACGGTCGGGCGTTGGAATTTACGCCCAACCCCTTCGCGCGCAATCTGGCTTTCGGACATTTTCAGCAGTGAAACACTCTTGGGCCCCCAAAGAACATGCCCCTCATCAGGTTGTGTCTTACCGGTTACGATATCCATGAACGTGGTCTTACCCGCCCCATTCGGCCCGATGATCGCCCGCATTTCTGCGTCACCAATCTGGAACGATAAGTTATTGATCGCCCTGAACCCGTCAAAGGTAACCGAGACGCCAGAGACCTCTAACAGCATACTCATTTCTCGGCCTCCGCTTCGCGCAGCGATCCGGCATCTGGCCCAAGGTCGGCCCCGTGGCGGTCGGGTGATCTGCGGCCTTCAAACAGGTCGATAAGGCCGCCAATGCCCTTGGGCGCAAACAGCGTGACAAGTACGAATGCCAGCCCGAGCGCGACAAGCCACCAGTCGACCCACTGGATCGTATAGAACCCAAGATTGATGTCAGGGGCTTGCCCGCCGGTGAAATAGGTGGACACAATCGACACGAATGCAGCGCCTATCACCGCGCCATAAAGCCGCCCACGTCCGCCGATCGCCACCCAGACCGCCAGATAGATTGAGGCGATTGGCGCAATTTCAGCCGGGTTGATGATGCCTGCTTGTGGATAATAAAGCGCGCCCGCAATACCCGCGATAATCGCCGTGACAACAAATATGAACAATTTGTAGCCCTCGACCGAGTAGCCCAGAAACCGCACCCGTGTTTCATCGTCGCGGATCGCCCGAATGACGCTGCCAAACTTGCCCGACACGATCCAGGCGGCCGCCATATAGCAAAGGCCAAGCATCGCCGCCGAGGCCCAGAAAAACCAGATTGAGATATGGCTTTGCGCGATTGCATCCGCACCCGGCAGGTTCTGCAAACCGGACAAACCGTTGTTGCCGCGCAGACCGCTGTCGTTCTGAAACAGATAAACCGACAGTGCCAGCGTCATCGCCTGCGTCAGGATCGACAGGTAGACGCCCGTCACCCGACTGCGAAACGCCAGCCAGCCAAAGATCAGCGCCAACAGGCCCGGCACCAGAACCACCAGTGCCATTTGCAGAACAAAACTGTCCGCAAATATCCAGATCAGCGGAAAATCACTGCTGCCAACAACGCCGAATATCTGGTTGCCGATCGCATCAACAACTTCCTGTTCGGTCGCAGGCAACTCGGCATTGGCAAGTGAGGCCACCACGATAAGTTTCGTGCGCGCATACATCAGCCACATGCCGATCATATATCCGCCCAAGCCAAAGAAGGCGAAATGCCCAAGGCTAAGAATGCCGCAGTAACCCCAGACCAGATCCATCGAGATTGCCACCAGCCCAAGGCACAGTGTCTTGCCCAAAGTCTTTACGAAACTGGTCGAAACGAACCCCAGCCCATAGGCCTCGGACATTACGGTTACGAAGATTGTAAACAGCGCAAGAAGGGCCAGAAACACACCGACCGACGGATGGCGAATTATAAATGGTCGCATGCGCCTAATCCCCCGCCGCACGGCCTTTTAGGGCAATGATACCCTTTGGCCGGAACTGAATGAAAATGATGATGAAGATAATCATGTAAGTTTGGGCGGCGAGGGTATTTGACGGATTGAGCCACTCGATACCTTTTTGGAAAAACCCGATCAACGCGGCCCCGGCCAGCGTGCCCCAGATATTGCCAACGCCGCCGACAACGACCGTCATGAAACTTTGCACGATGTAGTCTGATCCCAGTTCTGACGTCACCTTGGCGAACAGCCCGATAGCAACACCAGCCACACCTGCAATGCCCGAGCCCAGCCCGAACGTCAGCATGTTGATGCGGTCAGGGTTTATGCCCATTGAGCTGGCCATGCGCGGGTTCTGGGTGACGGCGCGCACCTCTAGTCCCAGCCGGGTCTGTTTCATGATGAACAGGAACACGGCCAAAAACACCAGCGCCAGAACGAATATCGCGATGCGGATGTAACTGATCGAAACAACGTCATTCATCACCCAAGCGCCATCCAGCCATGCGGGCGAGGTCAACGGACGCGCCTGCGTGCCAAAGATGTTCTTGGCCAATTGCTGCAACGCAATCGAAACACCAAATGTCGCCAACAGGGTTTCCAGCGGTCGGTTATAAAGCCAGCGCAGTATCAGCCGCTCCATCGCGACCCCGGCGGCGAATGTGACGGCGAAGGCCATTGGCAACGCGACAATGATCGAAATCGTGTAATCGGGGATGATTTGTTGCACCACGTAACCGGTATAAGCGCCCATCATGATGAATTCGCCATGCGCCATATTGATGACGCCCATCACCCCAAATGTAATCGCCAGCCCGATAGCGGCCAAAAAATAGATCGAGGCCAGACTGATCGCATCAAGCGCCAGATCGAAAGTCTGGTTGAAACCAACACGCAGCTCAATCGAACGCATCGCCTCGGTTGCGGCGGTGGTAACGGCGCCGGACGGTTCGGCAAAAGCATCGTAAAATACGTGACTTGCAAGGGCCTTATCCACGTCTTCGCCAAGTATCGCGGGCGGCACGAGGCCTTGCTTTATCAACCCCTTATAAGCCGCTTGGCGGGTTTCATCGCTGTCCAGATCAGCGACAGAATATCCGGCAACCTTGCCTTGGGCGATATTGGCAATCAGGGCGGCTCGCATATCGCCAGTACTAACACGGGCCGTTGCCAATCCGGCACTGACGAGCAAATCAAAGGCATCGCTGCGCGACAATGTTTCGGAGCCGGGGGTCAGCAGAGCCGCTACATTCACGTTATCGGGCGGATCGCCAGCAACAACTGAGCGCCTAGTGGCCAGCAATGGATTCAACGTGGCGCGCACATCGACCCCAAGGTCGCCTGAAAACCTCTCAATTGCAGCAATCCGGGCTGCTTCATTTTGGCCAAAACGAATTGTCAGCAGGCCTTCGATCCGCTTTTTCAGCGCTTGAATTTTTGGGTCACCCTCGCCCTCAATCGCGCCTCGCAGAGCAGGCAAATGCGCCGCTTCGCCGTCGCGCTGGATCGCTTCCAGCGCTGCAAATCGTTTGGCGGGGTCTGGGTCCATCAGTTGAAACTGCACCAGTGCAGCACCGATAATCGCGCGGATACCACTGTTGGGTTTCAATTGTTTAAGGTCGCGTTTTCCGGCTTTGCCAATGCTTTGCCCGCTGGAAATATCGGTCAGTTCAAAACCACCATCGACCTTTTCAGCAAAAACGAACAACCCGTCATCTTTGCGCATCCAAAGTTCTTTGACTTGCCACTTTTCCAGTATGTGTTGCGCCTCTGGCAACCCGCTGTCGCGCAGGGCCTCAATCGCCGGACCAATCGTTTTACGAGAGCTTTTCTCGATCAACGCGCGGTGGTTTTGCAATAGGTCCTGAATGGGGGATTGCTGGGCAATAACCGTGCTGGAAAGTGCCAGCAGTATCGCAAAGGCCGTTACAATAATTCGGATCATAGCAGCCTTCGACGTTAAATGATGCGGAAGGGGAACGCCCCCTTCCGCCATAGTTTTGTGCGATTAGTAGTTCGACTTGATCTGCACGCAGCTTTTGGTTTCGGTGTTGTACATTCCGCAACCCAGATCTTTCCAGTCAGACTTTAGCACCGCAGAAGCAGGCAGGAAATCAGTCCATGCATCGCCGGGAACTTCGGTTGTCTGGCTTACGATATCAAACTGACCGTCCGCCTGAATTTCACCGATCAGAACCGGTTTCGCCAGATGGTGGTTTGGCAACATAACGGCCGTGCCGCCAGTCAGGTTCGGATACTCCTGGCCATACATCGCCGTGCGAACCGCATCCACATCAGTGGTTCCGGCAGCTTCAGCCGCGTTTACCCACATATTGAAGCCGATGAAATGTGCTTCCATTGGGTCATTGGTAACCCGCTCGTCGCCCATTTTTGCTTTCCATGCAGCGATGAAGGCATCGTTTGCATCAGATTCAGCCGACTGAAAATAGTTCCAGGCAGCCAGATGGCCAACAAGGTTGCTGGTATCCAGACCGGACAGTTCTTCTTCACCAACCGAAAATGCCACAACTGGAATATCGTCAGCCGAAATTCCCAGTGCCGCCAGTTCTTTGTAAAAGCCGATATTCGCATCACCATTGATCGTGGAAATCACGCCAACCTTTTTGCCGTCCGCACCAAGTGCAACCACGTCGGCCACAATCTTGGACCAGTCAGAATGGCCAAATGGTGTGTAGTTAACAAAGATATCGTCAGCAGCGACACCGTTGGATTGCAGGTAGCTTTCCAGAATGTTGTTGGTTGTGCGCGGATAGACATAGTCAGTTCCGAGCAATGCGAATTTTTCAACGCCAAGCTCTTCAAGGAAATAATCGGTGGCCGGAATGGCCTGCTGGTTTGGCGCAGCGCCCGTGTAAAATACGTTTTTAGAGCTTTCTTCGCCTTCATACTGAACCGGGTAAAACAGCAAACCGTTCAGTTCTTCGATAACCGGCAGAACCGACTTGCGGCTAACAGATGTCCAGTTGCCAAAGATCACGTCTACTTTGTGTACACTCAGCAGTTCGCGCGCTTTTTCAGCAAACAGCGGCCAGTCCGATGCAGGGTCAACCACGACCGGTTCCAGCATTTTGCCCAACACGCCGCCTTTTGCGTTTTGCTCTTCAATGAGCAGCAGCATCGTGTCTTTTAGCGTGGTTTCAGAGATGGCCATTGTGCCAGACAGTGAGTGAAGCACACCCACCTTGATTGTATCCTGCGCAACCAGCGGCGTCGCAGACATAAGCGACGTCAGCGTGATTGCTGCAATTTTTTTTGTAAGATTATTCATTATTTCCATGTTCCCCTTTG
>JAHRVC010000112.1 GCA_019090885.1 Marinosulfonomonas sp. | reverse complement strand
CCCATCCGGGATTCAATGCGTTCCACCATCCGCGCCGGAACCTTGGCTTCCTTTAACTGCCCAAGCAGACGTTCTTTGGCATCTGCCGGCATAAATTTGTTGCCTTGGACAAAGGCGACCAGTTTTGCGCGCCGTTCGTCGGACAACTCGACCATATCCGGCTCGCTTGGCGCGGCCAGTTGGCCATCGGGCGAGGGCGGTGCCGTCGGGCGAACCTTTATACCGGCACCCAGAAGCGGGGATGTCTCGGCAACGATGTCCCGCCCGGCAAGGCCACGGGCGCTGATAATCAGGTCGTCGCCCTGACTGCGCAATACTTCGACGGGTGCCACAACCAGCCGATCGCCCTCGCCGACGACCAGCACGGTAGAGCCCGACACAACGGCTGATGCCGGGACCCGCGCCACGAAGTCCAATCCCGGCTCGATGATTTTGACGGTTGCGAAATCTCCCGGACGAAAGCCCTTTGCATTGTCAATTCGAGCAAACAACAACCGCCCGGTCTGACCCTCACCTACCGCCGCGCTTTCGCGCGAAATCCGCCCTTTCGTGGTAAGGTCAACGCCGAAAATATCGAGCGATACCGTCACCTCAGCCCGAAGAAGATTTCCTTCGCTGTCCAGTAACCGCGCGTATTGCGGCGTTGAAACACGGAACGCCACTTCCAGTGCTTGCGTATCCACGAGTTGCGCCAGCCGCTCATTATTAGCAACCAACCCACCTTCAACTGCAGAGACTTTGGCCAATGTGCCGGAAAATCCGGCAAATATTTGCGTTTCGGCCAATGCGCGTTCTGCGTTGGCCAAATTGATGTTTTTCCGCGCCAATGACGTCTTTGCCTGATCCAGCCGTGCTTCGGCATTGGCGATCGCCTGTCGGCGCGACAACACCGCTTGCTTGGCCGAAGAAACCGCAAGTTCTGCATTCTCAACCGCCGCTTCTGTGCCAACACCACGGTCGAGCAGATTTTTTTGCCTCGCCAGTGCACGTTCGCGCAACCGGACCTGATCCTCTGCTGCCGCAAGCTCATCCAAAGCCAGCGCCAAGGTGCGCGAACCGTCACGCAGTTCTGCCTCGGCCTCCTGCAAATCCGCACCGGCAACATCCAGCTTGCTTTGCGCGTCCGAGGGGTCAATCCGGGCCAGCAACTGCCCACCCGTTACCTCGCCGCCTTCTTCAAACCCATCTGCAAGCTCTACAATCGTACCACCCGTCGCGGCCCGCAAATCCAGCGTGCGCCGCGAACGCACATCACCGAAACTCGTCAAAACCGGTGTGATTGTCTGTGGTTCGATTCGGATCACATTGACCGCGAAAATCCGTTCTCGCGCAGGTCTGGTTCTTTGTTCCTCGGCCCAGCGTGTCTGCAGCGCACCATAGAAGGTATTCCCGGCCCAGGCCAGCAATCCCAAAGTCAGGGACAGCAGAAAAATGCCGACAAGGCTGCGGCGCAGAAATCGCATATCAGACGGGCCTATTTTTTATCCAAAGGAACCAACCAACACTAGCGCAGGGTCGAACATTGTCCAATCCACAAAGGTGTTACGGACAAATTGGCTATTTCCGTCGCTGATGTTCGTTCAATCTTGGAAAAATCTCGACAAAGTTGCAGGGGCCATGGCGATAATCCAACTGTTTTGCCAGAATTTCATCCCACGCATCTTTGCAGGCACCCGGGCTTCCGGGCAGAGCAAACAGATAAGTTCCGTTAGCAACACCACCGGTAGCGCGGCTTTGCACCGCAGATGTGCCGATCTTTTCCATCGAAACTATGGTGAATACCGTCGCGAAAGCCTCAATTTCCTTTTCATAGACATCGCGGTGCGCCTCGACGCTTACATCGCGCCCTGTCAGGCCGGTTCCGCCGGTGGAAATCACCACGTCGATGTCCGGATCATCGCACCAAACCCGCAGTTGCGCCGCGATGTCCGCACGCTCATCCGCTATAATGTCCCTTGCCGACACAACGTGGCCAGCACCTTCGATGCGATCCACTAAGGTCTGGCCGGATTTGTCGTCCGCCAGCGTTCGGGTGTCTGATACGGTCAGCACTGCGATACGGACCGGAATAAATTTTTTGGTCGGCTCAGATTTCATTCAGGTTAGTCCCCATCAAGGCGCGTCTTAATCATCAGCAGGTCATGCCAGGCGTCGCGCTTGGCAATCGAGTTGCGCAGCAAAAAGGCCGGATGGAACATCGGCAGAACCGGCAAATCCAGCGCATTTGTCCAATTGCCACGCAGACGGGTAATACCCTTTTTCCCCAGAACTGCCTGACAGCTGATATTGCCCATCAGCACAAGAATATCCGGTTTGGCCAAAGCGACATGCCGCTTCACAAATGGCAGCATCATTGCGATCTCGGCGGGTAATGGATCGCGGTTCTGCGGCGGACGCCACGGCAAAATATTGGTGATATAAAGGGCGCTATCCGCGTCTTCGCTGGTGCGATCAAGACCGATGGCGGCAAACATCCGGTCCAGCAACTGCCCGGCCCGGCCCACAAATGGCTTGCCCTGAATATCCTCGTCCCGCCCGGGCGCCTCGCCGATCACCATGACACGCGCAGCCGGGTTGCCATCGGCAAAAACGGTGGTTTTCGCGCCGCGCTTCAGTTCGCAATGCTCAAACCCAGCGATTACCGCGTTCAGGTCCGCCAAACT
>JAHRVC010000111.1 GCA_019090885.1 Marinosulfonomonas sp. | reverse complement strand
GAATTTCTGCCCCGTTTCCTGCGCCCAATGCTGCACTTTCAGCAATTCGGCCTGCAATTCGGCCTTTTGCCTTTCATAGTCGCGCCGCGACAGCCTGTCTTCGTAAGGGTAGCTGCCGGTTTCAAAGGCATGCCGGATGGTATCGGGCGTGACGGTTGGAAAACTTGCAACGGGCTCGGCAGTTGGCTTTTGGGCGCTGTTTCCGCGTTTTGCGGCGGGTGTGGTAACCATACGTTTCCTCCTGATTAGCGTGTTGCTTATCAGCTCACGCAGGTCGCGACCTTGATCGTGGTCAAAGTCTGAACATCTATTTCGCTGACGATGCCTTTCCCCCTCGTGCGTCCGCTGCCATAGTGGCGCAAACAACAACAAAAAAAGAGCAAACCGAATGGCCGACGACCTTCTCACCCCTGCCGGTGACCAGTCTTATGATGCAGCCTCGATCCAAGTGCTGGAGGATATGGAACATGTCCGCCTGCGCCCGGGCATGTATATTGGCGGCACTGATGATCGCGCATTGCACCATATGGTGGCCGAGATTATCGACAACTCGATGGACGAAGCCGTCGCCGGGCACGCCAACTGGATCGAGGTGGAACTGCACGCCGATTATTCCGTCACCGTGAACGACAATGGCCGCGGCATCCCGATTGATGCGCACCCCAAAGACCCGACAAAATCCGCGCTTGAAATCATTTTCTGCACCCTGAATGCAGGCGGCAAATTTTCTGGCGAAAATTATCAAACGTCCGGTGGTTTGAATGGTGTTGGTTCATCAGTGGTGAACGCCCTGTCAGACCGCGTGCGCGTCGAGGTTGCCCGCAACCGCGAGCTTTACGCGATGGAGTTTCAGCGCGGTATTCCACAGACCAAACTGGAAAAAATCGGCTCGGCCCCAAATCGGCGCGGCACATCGGTTACCTTCCACCCGGACCCGGACATATTCGGGCAGTTAAAGTTCAAACCTGCCCGCCTGTTCAAAATGGCCCGTTCCAAGGCATACCTGTTTTCCGGCGTCGAAATCCGTTGGAAATCAGAAATCGACGACGGTGAAACCCCAACGCAAGCAAAGTTCCACTTTCCCGGCGGGCTGGCTGACTATCTGAACGAAACATTGGGCGAAGCATCCACCTACGCCGACGCCCCCTTTGCCGGAAAAGTCACCTTTCAGGACAAATTTCAGGTGCCCGGATCAATCGAATGGGCGATCAACTGGACACCGGCGCGCGACGGCTACATCCAAAGCTATTGCAACACCGTGCCAACCCCCGAAGGCGGCACACATGAGGGTGGCTTTTGGGCCGCGATCCTGAAAGGCATCCGTGCTTACGGCGAGCTGGTGGGCAACCGCAAGGCCAAGGAAATCAACCGGGACGACCTGATAACAGGCGGCTGCGCGCTGATCTCAATCTTCATTGCGGAACCCAGCTTTGTCGGCCAAACCAAGGACCGCCTGTCAAATGAGGCCGCGACCCGGATGGTCGAAAACTCGGTGCGTGACCACTTTGATAACTGGCTGGCGGCGGATACGAAATCAGCCGGGGCAATTCTTGATTTTCTGGTGCTGCGGGCCGAGGAACGCCGCCGTAGACGCGCCGAAAAGGAAACCGCACGTAAATCGGCCACGCAAAAGCTGCGCCTGCCGGGCAAGCTGACCGATTGTTCGTCCAAATCCCGTGAGGGAACCGAGCTGTTTATCGTCGAGGGTGACAGCGCTGGTGGCTCGGCCAAAATGGCGCGGGATCGCAAGACGCAAGCCCTGCTTCCCCTGCGCGGCAAGATCCTGAACGTGCTGGGGGCCGCGTCTTCCAAGATCGGCTCAAACGCGGAAATTTCCGATCTGTGTCAGGCACTTGGCGTTGGCATGGGGGCGCGGTTCAACGTCGATGATCTGCGCTATGACAAGGTTATCATCATGACCGATGCGGATGTGGACGGCGCCCATATCGCCTCGCTTTTGATGACGTTTTTCTTCACCCAGATGCGCGGGATGATCGACAAGGGGCATCTATACCTTGCCTGCCCGCCGCTTTACCGCCTGACGCAGGGCGCGCGCCGGATCTATGTGGCCGATGACGCGGAAAAAGACCGGGTGCTGGAAACGGGTCTGGGCGGCAAAGGCAAGATCGATTTACAGCGCTTCAAGGGGCTGGGCGAGATGGACGCAAAAGACCTGAAAGACACCACGATGAACCCGGCAAGCCGCAAGCTGATCCGGGTGGTGATTGATGAGGATGAGCCGGGAGAGACGGCTGATCTGGTTGAGCGGTTGATGGGTAAGAAGCCCGAGAAACGGTTTCAGTATATTCAGGAAAACGCGCGGTTTGTGGAGGAGTTGGATGTTTGAGGGTGAAACCTGATGCTACACAAAATGTTATCACGGGTAGCTCGCGAATTTGTATACGCACGAGGGCGACCATTCGCCGACAGCGAATTTGGGAAATTTGTTCGCCATGACATTGCAATCGAAGCCAAAAAGCAGCTTATATTCCTGCCCTTTGAACTGAAAGTTAAATCCAGCGTGGGCGCCGGCAACTGGGCTGCTGTACCCTGGCTTGCTTTTTTCGATCCAATTATTACTGAAACTGCAACGCGGGGATTTTATGTTGTCTACCTAATTAACGCTCAGACTGAGGAAATTTTCCTTTCGCTAAATCAAGGTACGACAGAAGTTTATCGCGAATTTGGGGCGGCCCGTGGCCGTGAAGTTCTGCGCAGGCGTGCCCGCGATATTTCAGAACGCATACCGGAATTCGCCAAGCTTTTTCAGTCGGATGCGATAGACTTGGGGTCCGACGAACCGCTTCCAATGGGATATCAAGCTGGTCATTCCTTTGGCCGGCGATACCATCCTGATACAATCGACGAAGCGGCATTTTTTAGCGATCTCCAAAATATCCTTTCTGCTTATGAAATGTTGGTCGGTCGCGGCGGGACGACCCCGACGGACTCGATGATGGAAGAGGCAGGTACATCCGAGATCGAAGAAACGAGGAAATATGTTCTTTCACGACGGATCGAAAGAGCGCGAAATGTTAGAAGGCGGGTACTCGAACTCCGCGGAACGAGATGCGAAGCTTGCGAGCTGGATCCTGTAACACATTTTAACTTCTCGGGCCCATTGTTAACATCGCCGATGGATGTGCACCACTCAGCGCCAATTGGCGGTATGGCTGAAGGCGAGAGCAAGCGGTACAAGTTACCAGATGATTTTCTAGTTCTCTGCCCGACCTGCCACCGAATGATACATAAACAGCAGGATCCCTCAGATATTGAAAAATTAAGGGAAACCATCAAATTTCGTTATAAAACAAAGCCGTAAGGTAGATTGTTAGCACGTCATCCGCCCCACTAGACACACAATGATGCGCAAACTTCACTACTTTCATATTTGACTCCCCAACTACACCGGCACCCGGACCTCGGGGTGGGTGCGAAGCGCCCTCCCGTCACGCTGAAAGCGTGCCTCTGGCACGATGGGGGAGGTCCGGGCGCGGGCCCGTGCCGGGCCCGGGCCAGCCCAAATACAAAAGCTGTCGGTCTGAAAACCTAAAACGGCGCGAAGCCGTGGCAATGGATGTTTCCTTGCGAACGTCCCCGGATACAACCTGCAAGGCCCAATAATGCTCATCGCTACTTAACTGCAGCGAAAGGCTACGACTTTATGGTGACGCCGCGGCGGGCATACCAGACCATTCCTATCACCAGAACAACGGCCACAACGGCCAAGGCCACCATCGGCAATGTTGCGGCACTCGCGAGTGTGTCGGTTGTTTGTGTGGGCGCGCTCGTTTCAACGGCTTGAGGGGCGGTTTTAAAGTGTGTGTCGTTTAGGGCCATAAGAAATTTCCAAAATGCATTTGGCCAAACACATCAAGTTTGTTTGGTGAAATTGAGGCCGCAATTGGATTTTGTGAAAACCGGATGAAAACGGTCAAATTTTCACAGGTTCTGATCCGCGATACAGGGCCGCGGATCAGGTGTTTTCAAATTTTGAAGGGCCTAAATAGCCTTTAGATCACCCGCAGACTCGCGCCCGTCACGCCCGGCGACCATCTCGTATTCGACCTTTTGGTCGTCAGCGAGGCCGGTCATCCCGGCTTGTTCAACGGCAGAAATATGAACGAAAACATCCTTGCCGCCATCATCAGGCTGGATGAACCCAAACCCCTTGGTAGTGTTGAACCATTTCACGGTGCCAGTAGCCATTTCCCGTGTCTCCTCTGTCAGTTCCCGCCCGCTTTATTGCAGCAGGATGCGGTGCAGCCATTGTTTTCTAAGTCTTCGGCTGCCCCTGAACGGAGGCGCGGTCGTCATAGAATATTGGTTGTCACGGCGAAAGAGTTGTGTCGAATTCAAAAAAAAGCAAGAAAAACGTGAAGGATTGGCCGGATTTGGCCGTATAACGCTGAAAAACTGGGGGTAAGATGGAATTTTACGGGCTTAAGACATGCGATACCTGCCGCAAAGCGATCCGCGAATTGCGGCAATCGGGGCAGGAACCCACGGTAATTGATGTGCGCGATGATGGGGTGCCGGATGCGCAGATCGCGCAATTTCTGGCGGCCTTTGGCAGCGATCTGGTGAACCGGCGCTCAACCACGTGGCGCAATTTAAGCGAGGCGGAACGCAGCCGCGATCCGGCGGCTTTGCTGGCGGCCTATCCGACGTTGATGAAGCGCCCGGTGATTGTCGATAACGGGGCGTATTTTTTGGGTTGGGGCGCTGATGTGCGGGCAAAACTGCTTGGATAGCGGCGCAATAATCCCTATGTGACAGCGACGAGTAGGAGAATTCAGATGAGAAACGCAGCCCTGACCCTTGGAGTTATCGGCGGAATTGTCGGCATGATTGTCGGGTTTTTTAGCTATGGATATACGCAGTTGATCGAAACTTTCGGCGAGGTTCCGGACCTGATCGAGCAGGTGGATAACCTGCAACTGATCCGCACCATCAGCCTGTTTGCCCCGCTGCTTGCAATCGCTGGCGGCGCGATGGCGCGGGCGCGGGCAAGGCTAGGCGGTGTGCTGTTGCTGGTGTCCTCGGCGGGCATGTATTGGGGCTTTGGCTTTAACTTCGCCACCATGTTCCCGATTGCCATGTGCGCCCTTGGCGGGGTGCTGGCGCTGGCGGCGGTTCAGCCGGATGAGGCCTGACGGCTAAATATACGATCAAGCGACAACGGCCCGGCGCCGCGCACCACCAGAACGATCAGCAGGAAAATCCAGAATGCGCGCTGGTCGACGATCTGGGCGTCTACAAAGCGGTCAAACCAACTGCCGATTGTTTCAGCACCTGCACCGTGGCCGACAATATCGGTCAGGCTTTGCATGATGACAAATCCGATCATCCCAAGGGCGGCCAGCCGTGTCAGCAGGCCCAGTATAATCAGCGCCGGCAGCACGAATTCCGCCAATGTTCCCGCCGTTGCTACCAACCATTGAAATGCGCCAAGTTGGCTGGAATCATATCCGACAGCTTCCAGCGCGCGTGGGAAAATCTGGGCATAGGCGCCGTCGGATGGTTTGAAAACCCCAAGGATGCCGTCGCCGATTTTAGTCATGGCAGAGTTCCAGAAATAGATCAAAAGGACGCCTGCAAAGATCAGCCGGGCCAGTGTCGGAACCAGCCAGCCCTGCATATGTTCGATCTTTGAGAATGCTGAATTATGTAATGATACCAATGTATTCACGTTACTGTCCCCTTTGAAATTTTTGTTATTACACCGCCGCCCAATAATATTCCCAAAGCGGCTGTCAAATCAAACCCGGTGCCGGCGGTTTTTATCGCCTCGCCAAAGGTTCGCCCTTTTCCAAGCGCCTCAATGAATGCGCCGGCCCCGGTCCCAAGCAACATCGGTTCTGGATCGAACTCGCGTCGAACGACTAACACGTCTTGCGCGGCCATCTGAACTTTGGGGGCATCGTTGCGCGTATTGGCCAACCAAAGCGCGTGAATGGGCCATTGCGACTGCAAAAGCCGCGCTGAGGGTGCCAATTGCAGGGTGGCCCCCATCAGTTGATCTGTCGGCATGGCCTGTAGCACTTTGGGGGCAATCGCTTGGGTGTCCGCCGCGTGATAGGATTGGCGCAATGCAAATTCCAGGCGGGCGATGTCGGGCAAGTAGCCCAAATTTGCCACCGGTTCGAAACCAGTCAGGAATTCGGGCATGTCCACGCCATAAAACATCAGCAGCGGTGATTTTGGTGGATGTGCGCGTAAATACACGCCCGCCATTGCTTGGAAAAACTCATCCCCGACCAATTTGCAAATAACCGGAAAGGCGGTTTTCAATGCTTCGGTCAGGCTGACGGCGACGTTGTTGCGATAGACAGAAAAGCGGCTTCCTGCGGGGCGGCCTTGCGGATCAGACAGACCGGCTGGAACGGCTTTGTCAGGGTCCAGCAGGGCGGTGATGAATTCACTTTGGTAGCTGTTCACGGCGCGACTTTCGTCAGAATGGCATCGGCGCGCCCCGCCTCGGCAGCCAGTGTCGCCCAGTTTGGCACATCGTTGTCCCATTCGATCAGCGTTGGCATCGCCCCGGCCAGTTCGATCGTATGCGCATAAAGCGCCCAGACCGGATCGACGATTTCACAGCCATGGCTGTCAATCAGCAGTGGTGCGCCGTGGTCATCGGCGTCGCTGTCATGGCCACCAAGGTGCAGCTCGCCGACGGCGTCCATCGGGAACTCATTCAAGTATGTAAGCGGGTCGGTTTTCTGGTTGGTGGCGGAAACAAAGACGTTGTTAACATCCAGCAGCAACCCGCACCCGGTTCGGGCGACTAGGGCGCGCAGGAATTCAACCTCGCCCATATCAGACGTATCAAACGCCAGATAGGTTGAGGGGTTTTCCAGCAGTAACCGGCGCCCGACCACATCCTGCACCTGTGAAATATGGTCCGACACGCGGGCAAGCGTGGCGTCAGTATAGGGCAGGGGCAGCAGATCGTTCAAAAAGTGGTTGCCATGGGTGGACCATGCCAGATGCTCGGAAAAACTGGCCGGGTTCAACCAGTCAAGCAAGTGTTTTAGCCGCGCCAGATGATCGGCATCCAATGCGCCCTCGGCACCAATTGAAAGGCCAACGCCGTGCACCGAAATCGGGAACAGTTCAGCGAGATAACGCAGCTGCGCAATCGGGCGGCCACCGTCACCCATGTAATTCTCTGCGTGAACTTCCAGCCATTCAACCGCACCCGGATTTTCCAGAATGTCGGAATAATGCTGTGGTTTATAGCCTACTCCGGGCCGCTTGGGCAGATGGTCAAACATGTGTGGATTACCATCAGGCATAGGTCGGCTCCCGTCGTCAATGCGCCCCCGGCGGGCCGAAGGCGCATGTATTATTTACGCAGGAATGTCGCGCTCTAGTGCTTCGAGCGAGCCCATGCGTGCCGTTCCGTCAGCCATTTTTGGCAGATCAGTGCCAGCGCAGGATCCGGCTGGAACCAGTGTCCATGCGTTGCCCTGATAATCAACTTTGGATGTTCCGGCACATGTTGTGCCCGGACCGGCGGCGCAATCATTTTTGCCAGCCAGTGAAACACCAAAACATTTTTCTTTTGCCTGAGCGTGAACGCCAGTTGTTGCATAAGCTGTCATAGCCGCGGCAACTGCACCTGCAACTGCGAGGGTTTTTACTTGATAAGACATTGAGGATTCCCTTTTTTGTCATTTACTAATTTTGTGCCGCATTGGGCGACGTTCAAAGAGCTATTCGATCACTGCGCGCAGTTCCATTCACAGTCTCGTGGGGCACGTCCGCGTGAGGGAATGTTACAGGAAATCGGCCATTTTTTGACTGTGTTGCGCTAAGTTTCAGCTAGGTTAATTTCAACTAACCTCTGTCTAAGTTACTGAAACTATCCAATAAAATTAGAAATCAAATCGGTTAGGGGCGACAGACTGTCGGTCGGCACGCTTAATCGGCAAGGCTTTGCCGGTCATCTTGATTTTGGGCCGTTTGTAACGAATACCGATGCCGGGCCGTGATTTTGGGGCGCGGCCTCGGGTATGGCGCGTGCCCAAAATCTGCGTTTCAATAATGTGCACCGTCGAAGACAAGGGCGCGTTTCGCGTTGGCGGTATGCAGCGTGGAACTGCATGGATCGTTGTGAAATGAAAAAACTCGTTACATCGCCAGAGCGCTAGGACAATTAGTGCGCCCTTGTCTTCTGACTATATGTTTAGGCGGCGAACCGGGCCGCCTAAGGACCAATGCAGGGAAATCCTGCGCATTTGGCGCGGCATAAATAAGGACTGTTTCGCGTTAACTATTGTTCGCGTTATTTTTGGTCAGGTGCGCGGGCTTCTATTGCCAATTCGGCAACAATCTCATCCAGGGAAACCGTGGTGGTTTGCTTTTGTCCAAGCCTGCGGACGGTCACGGTGCGATTCTCTACTTCGCGCCCGCCGATGGCCAGAATCACCGGAACTTTGGCCAGCGAATGTTCGCGGACCTTATAGTTGATCTTTTCGTTGCGGGTGTCGGCCTCGGCCCAGACACCGACGTCTTTTAGTGCGGCGACGACCTCATGCACGAAATCATCCCCGTCCGAAACGATTGAGGCGACAACCACCTGACGCGGGGCCAGCCAGAACGGCAGCTTACCGGCCGAGTTTTCGATCAGGATGCCGATAAAGCGTTCAAACGAGCCAAGTGTGGCGCGGTGCAGCATATAGGGGCGGTGTTTGGCGCCATCCTCGCCCACATAGGTTGCGCCAAGGCGCTCGGGCAGGTTCGGGTCAACCTGAAAGGTGCCGCATTGCCAGACACGGCCGATTGCGTCGGTCAGTTTGAAATCAAGTTTCGGGCCGTAGAACGCACCTTCGCCGGGGTCCAGCGTATAGGCGTGGCCGGTCGCCTTGATCGCGTTTTCCAGCGCGTTTTCCACATGGTCCCAGCTTTCGTCACTGCCAACGCGCTTTTCAGGGCGGGTGGCGAACATAATTTCAAAATCTTCGAACCCCAGATCCTTATAGACCGACGAAAGAAAGTCGATGAAGCGGGCGCATTCGGCCTCGATCTGGTCTTCGGTGCAGAAAATATGCGCGTCATCTTGTGTAAAACCACGCACCCGCATGATGCCATGCAGCGCGCCGGATGGTTCATAGCGGTTGCATGATCCAAATTCGGCCATACGCAGCGGCAGGTCGCGATAGGATTTCAGGCCCTGATTATAGACCTGAACATGGCAGGGGCAGTTCATTGGTTTGAGCGCGTTGATGGATTTTTCGCGCGCGTGTTCCTCGTCTACTTCGACGATGAACATATGTTCCTGATATTTGTCCCAATG
>JAHRVC010000110.1 GCA_019090885.1 Marinosulfonomonas sp. | reverse complement strand
TTGGTGGCTGCTACCTTGCGGTTGGCCACGCGGATTGCACGGGGCTGGCCGTTGATTTCAAAGAAAACCTTGGCCTCGCCCTCTTCGTTGGTTTCACCGATTGCCTGACAGCGGACCTCGAGCGTGACGCCGGGGTCAATCTCAGCGCTAAGCTCATCGCCCGGCTTCATACCATAGAAAAAGGCGCTGGTGGGCAGGGTGCGGACCGGGCCGTAAATGCGGTGGCGCCCCATGTAATCAAGGAAAACCTTTGGATACATCAGGTAACCGTTCAGGTCCTCATCGTTGACCTTGAACCCGCCCAACTCTTTTGACAGGGCGGCGCGGGTGGCCTCGATATCCACCGGGTCTGTGTGCAGGCCGGGGCGGTCGGTGATCGGTTTTTCACCTTTCAGAACCTTTTTCTGGATGCCCTTGGGCCAGCCACCGGGGGGTTGGCCAAGTGTGCCGCGCATCAGGTCCACCACGCTTTCAGGAAAGGCGACGTCTTTTTTCGGGTCTTCAACCTCGGCTCGGGTCAGGTTCTGGCTGACCATCATCAGCGCCATGTCCCCGACAACCTTGCTGGACGGTGTAACCTTTACGATATCGCCAAACATCTGGTTCACGTCCGCATAAGTCTGCGCCACTTCGTGCCAGCGTTCTTCCAGCCCCATCGAGCGGGCCTGCGCCTTTAGGTTGGTGAACTGGCCACCGGGCATTTCGTGCAGGTAAACTTCGGACGCCGGGGCCTGAAGGCCGCTTTCAAAGGCGGCGTAATGTCCGCGCACATTTTCCCAATAGTTGGAAATTTCGCGGATTGCGCTGACGTCAAGGCCGGTGTCCCGATCCGTGTTGCGCAGCGATTCAACCACTGTGCCAAGGGTCGCCTGACTTGTGTTGCCCGAAAAGCTGTCCATCGCGCAGTCAACCGCATCAACGCCTACCTCGGCCGCAGCAAGGATTGTTGCTGTGGCAACGCCCGCCGTATCGTGAGTGTGGAAATGGATCGGCAGACCAACCTCTTCTTTCAGCGCCTTGATAAGCACCTTCGCGGCGGCGGGTTTTAACAAACCGGCCATGTCTTTGAGGCCCAGAATATGCGCGCCAGCGGCCTGCAATTCCTTGCCCATATCGACATAATATTTCAGGTCATATTTTGCGCGGTCCGGGTCCAGCAGGTCGCCAGTGTAACAGATCGCCGCTTCGCAGACCTTGTTCTGCTCGATCACCTCGTCCATCGCCACGCGCATGTTTTCGACCCAGTTCAGGCTGTCAAACAGACGGAAAACATCAATGCCGTTGGTTGCCGCACGCTGGATGAAAAAGCGCACGACGTTGTCGGGGTAATTGGTATAGCCCACGCCGTTGGACGAGCGGAACAACATCTGCGTCATCACATTGGGCACAGCGGCCCTGATGTCGCGCAAGCGCTGCCACGGACATTCCTGCAAGAACCGATAGGCGACATCAAACGTCGCACCGCCCCAACATTCCAATGAGAACATTTGCGGCAGATTGGCCGCATAGCTTGGTGCGATCCGCACCATATCGATCGAGCGCATTCGCGTTGCCAGCAACGACTGATGGCCGTCACGCATTGTCGTGTCAGTTATCAGCAATTGCTTTTGCGCTGACATCCAGTCGGCAACCGCCTGTGGTCCTTTTTTGTCCAGCAGATCACGGGTTCCCGGCGCGACGGCGATGCCGCGTGGCGTTGGTGCGCGCGGCTCTTTGACGTCGGCGTGCGGCTTTGGCTGGCCCTCGGTCGCGGAATGGCCGTTGACGGAAATATGCGCCAGATAGGTCAGGATTTTGGTGGCCCGGTCTTGGCGCTTGCGGAAATTGAACAGTTCCGGCGTCTCGTCAATAAATTTGGTGTGGTATTCGTAGTTCAGGAATTTCGGGTGCTTCAGCAGGTTCTCGACAAAGGCGATATTGGTGTTGACGCCGCGAATACGAAATTCGCGCAAGGCCCGGTCCATCCGGGCAATGGCGGCCTCGGGCGTGGGGGCCCATGCGGTGATCTTTTCCAGCAGGCTGTCGTAATACCGGGTGATAACCGCGCCCGAATATGCGGTGCCGCCATCCAGCCGGATCCCCATGCCGGTGGCCGAACGATAGGTTGTGATCCGGCCATAATCGGGAATGAAGTTATTTTGCGGGTCCTCGGTGGTGACCCGGCATTGCAGCGCATGGCCCGACAATTGCACGTCATACTGGCTGGCGGTGCCGGTGGCTTCGACCAGCGATTTGCCCTCGGCGATCAGAATTTGCGCACGCACGATGTCGATGCCGGTGACTTCCTCGGTCACGGTATGCTCGACCTGCACGCGCGGGTTCACTTCGATGAAATAGAATTCGCCGCTGTCCATATCCATCAAAAACTCGACGGTGCCGGCGCATTCGTAATTCACATGCTCGCACAGCTTTTTGCCTAGGCCGCAGATTTTTTCACGCTGCGCGCTGGACAAATACGGGGCAGGGGCGCGTTCAACGACCTTCTGGTTGCGCCGCTGAACCGAACAATCGCGTTCCCACAGGTGGTATATCGCGCCGTGACTGTCGCCCAGTATCTGAACCTCGACGTGACGGGCGCGCATGATCATTTTTTCAAGAAAGCCCTCGCCATTGCCAAAGGCTGCTTCGGCCTCGCGCCGGCCCTCTTTGATCTTTTCTTCCAACTCATCCGGGCCCATGATCGGGCGCATGCCACGTCCACCACCGCCCCAGCTGGCCTTCAGCATCAGCGGATAGCCAACCTCTTTGGCTTGGCGCGCAATCTCTTCCATATCGTCGCCAAGAACTTCGGTGGCCGGGATAACCGGCACGCCTGCCTCAACTGCGACGCGCCGCGCGCTGGCCTTGTCGCCAAGGGCGCGCATGGTGGCGGCCTTGGGGCCAATAAAGACGATCCCCGCAGCGTCACAGGCATCCACGAATTCGGGGTTTTCAGACAGCAGGCCGTAACCGGGGTGAATTGCGTCAGCGCCGCTCATCTTGGCGACGCGAATGACCTCTTCGATGCTAAGATAGGCCGCGACCGGCCCCATGTTTTGACCGATGATATAGGCCTCATCCGCCTTGAAACGATGCAACGACAGTTTGTCTTCTTCGGCGTAAATCGCGACCGTGCGTTTGCCCAGTTCATTTGCGGCTCGCATGACGCGAATTGCAATCTCGCCACGGTTGGCGATAAGAATTTTATTGAACTCGGCCATTGCGCATAGACTCCCATTTCTATGCTGCACCGCAGTAAACTGCCCTAGGGTTAGTTACAACGGCTGGCACCGGATGGCATCGCTAACATGGCAAAGAAAGTGATGTTTCAGCCATATGCGCCGTGCAATGCGGTCAAATCAGGTGGTTGCGGGCCTCAATCGGCTGGGCGATTCCCATCTGGCCAAGATTGGCTATGATGTCTTCACGCAGAATATCGGCCACATGGGCGCCCCCCCGTTCGCCAAGCGCACCAAGCCCATAGTGAAACGCGCGCCCCAGCATGACGAGGTCCGCGCCAAGCGCAATCGCGCGTAAAATATCCAGCCCACTTTCGATCCCGCCGTCATAGATCAACGGCAGGTCAGGCCCGACGGCCTTGCGGATCGGCCCCAGAGCATCGAGCGATGCGGGGGCTGCATCAAATTGCCGCCCGGCATGGTTGGAAACCCAGATAGCATCCACGCCCTCGGAGACCAGTTTGGGCGCTTCATCGGCTTGCAACACACCTTTGACGATCAGCTTCCCGGGCCATTCATCGCGAAGCGAGCGCAGATACTGCCAATCGGGCGCGGTGCGCAGCAGATAGCCAATATGGGCGGTCGATGACAATGATCCGCTGTGATTGGAATATTCCTGCATAAAGCGCATCTGCGGCATTCCGTATCGCAGAACCCGCAGCGCCCAGGCAGGACAGGTGGCAACCTGGGCCAGAATGCGCGGCGTCAGACGTGGCGGTTGTGTCAGCCCGCCGCGCCGCTGACGTTCCCGCCGACTGGCAACCGGCACATCTACGGTCAGAACCAACGTGTGAAACCCCGCATCGCGCACACGCGACAACATATCAGCGCGGATTTTCAGATCGCGCGGTGCATAAAGCTGAAACCAGCCCATGTCGCCCAGATGCGGGCCAACATGCTCGGGTGTTTGGGTGGATACATTGGACATGCAGTAGGGAATGGAGCGGCCTGCGCCAAGCTGTGCCAGCAAGCGTTCCGCATCGGGCCACATCAGCCCGGACATGCCGACCGGGGCAATGCCAAACGGGGCTGACAGGGACTGGCCAAGAAACTGCGTGCTCAGATCCGGAGCGACCTCACCCTTTAAGATACCCGGTTGCAGCAGGGTATTTTTTAGGGCCGAGCGATTGCGCGCCATTGCGTCTTCAGTGCCGGTGCCACTGTCAAGGAACTCCCACGCAAAGTGTGGAATTCGCCGTTGTGCACGCGCCCGCAGATCGGAAATTGCCGGATATAAGGTATCAAGGTCCATGCGAAATCTTCTATGCCATTGACCCAAAAAGGCAAATGGAACGGCGGAACATAATGTGAACAAGCCTTTTCCTTTTGTGACTGTGTCGATATGGTCAGCCGCATGAGCAATTTTGACGAAAATGACGGCTTTGAACCGGCACCGAGACACGAACCGGGGCTTTCGCTGTCAGCGATGGCACTGGCGGCGCGAGGTGCGCCCTATCTGGACGATCTGAACCCGGCGCAGCGCGAAGCGGTTGAGGCATTGGACGGGCCGGTTCTGATGCTGGCTGGGGCAGGGACCGGTAAGACCAAGGCGCTGACCACCCGCATTGCGCATTTGCTGAACACCGGGCGGGCGCGACCCAATGAAATCCTTGCGGTGACATTCACCAATAAGGCGGCGCGCGAAATGAAGAATCGCGTTGGCCGCCTGCTGGGGCAGACCGTCGAAGGTATGCCATGGCTGGGGACGTTCCATGCGGTCTGCGTTAAACTGTTGCGCCGACACGCCGAACTTGTTGGGCTGAAAAGCAATTTCACCATTCTGGACACCGATGACCAGATCCGGCTGCTCAAGCAGCTGATTGTCGCGGCAGGGATTGACGACAAACGCTGGCCCGCACGGATGCTGGCCGGGCTGATTGATGGCTGGAAAAACCGCGCCCTGACGCCTGACAAGGTGCCGGCCGGGGATGGGGCGACGTTCAACCATCTTGGGGTTGAGCTGTATGTGCAATATCAGGAACGCCTGAAGACCCTGAACGCCGTCGATTTTGGCGATCTGTTGTTGCATGTGGTGACAATTTTTCAAACCCACGCGGACATTCTGGCGCAATACCAGCGCTGGTTTCGCTACATTCTGGTGGACGAGTATCAGGATACCAACGTGGCCCAGTATATGTGGCTGCGGCTGCTGGCGGGCGGGCATAAGAATATCTGCTGCGTTGGGGATGACGATCAGTCGATCTATGGCTGGCGGGGTGCCGAGGTGGGCAATATCCTGCGCTTTGAAAAGGATTTTCCGGGTGCTGTGGTGGTGCGGCTGGAGCAGAACTATCGCTCGACCCCGCATATTCTGGCCGCCGCTTCCGGGGTGATTGCGGGCAATGAGGATCGGCTGGGCAAGACCCTGTGGACCGATTCAGAAGAGGGCGAAAAGCTCCGCCTGATCGGCCATTGGGACGGCGAGGAAGAGGCGCGCTGGATTGGCGAAGAGATTGAGGCAATGCAGGGCGGCACCCGTGGGATGACGCCTATGGATTTGGATTCAATGGCAATCCTTGTGCGCGCCAGCCACCAGATGCGCGCCTTTGAGGATCGTTTCCTGACCATTGGTCTGCCCTATCGGGTGATCGGCGGGCCGCGGTTTTATGAGCGGATGGAAATCCGCGACGCGATGGCCTATTTCCGGGTTGCCATCAGCCCCGAGGATGATCTGGCGTTTGAGCGGATCGTGAATACGCCCAAACGGGGTGTCGGCGACAAAGCCTTGCAAAACATTCGGATTACCGCGCGTGATAACGGCGTTTCGTTGCTGGAAGGGGCGCGGATTGCTGCGGCTTCCGGGGTGTTGTCGGGCAAGGCGCGGGGCGCGGTTGGCGCGCTGGTTGAAGCGTTCGATCGCTGGCATGAAGTGATTTTGCAGCCCCAGTACGCACATATCGAACTGGCCGAACAGATACTGGAGGAGTCTGGCTATACCGGCATGTGGGTGAACGATAAGACGCCCGAAGCACCGGGGCGGCTGGAGAACCTGAAAGAACTGGTCAAGGCACTGGAACAATTCGATAATCTTCAGGGGTTTCTGGAACATATCGCGCTGATTATGGATAATGAAAGCGACGATGGCGGCGCGAAGGTGTCGATCATGACGCTGCATGGGGCCAAAGGGCTGGAGTTTCCGGCGGTATTTTTGCCCGGCTGGGAAGATGGCTTGTTTCCCAGTCAGCGCAGCATGGATGAAAGCGGGCTGAAAGGCCTCGAAGAAGAACGCCGCCTTGCTTATGTGGGCATCACGCGGGCCGAGGAAATCTGCACGATTTCATTTGCCGCCAACAGGCGCGTTTACGGCCAGTGGCAATCGGCGCTGCCATCGCGCTTTATTGACGAATTACCCGCCGAACATGTGGAGGTGCTGACCCCACCGGGGCTTTACGGTGGAGGATATGGCGCGGCTGCACCGCAGGCGTCGGGGCTGGAAGATGCGGCAGAGCAGGCGGATGGGTATAACTCGCCGGGCTGGAAAAGGTTGCAGGCGCGTTCGCAAAAACGGGGCATGGGGCAGCCCGCCGAAAGCCGGAATATGGTGATCGACGCAACGGCGGTTTCGTCGTTTTCGCAAGGCGACCGGGTGTTTCACCAGAAATTTGGCTATGGCTACGTGATGGGGATTGAGGGCGACAAGCTTGATATCGAGTTTGAACACGCCGGTTCCAAGAAAGTCGTCGCCAAATTTGTTACCGCTGCAGGGCGCGAAGATGACGTGCCGTTTTGAAACGAGGACCGAACCGGAGCTATCGTTGCTTAGTTGTGCAATGGATGGAAATGCAGCACCCCAGACAATTACGCAGTCGGTTATTTTCCTGATCTGATCATTTCACGGATTTTGACAGCTTTTTCAAAATGATCGAGAGCGTGCGTTTTAATCCACCATTCTGCCGCTTCCATCAGAAGCTCTGGATCGTGGTTCTTGTTGGCAAAGAATGCATAGAATGAAAGCCCGACAGTCTGGCCCTTCTTCGCAATTTTGTCGTCACAAATCAAAATAGCTTTTGTTCTTAGGCTGGCTCTCATCAACGGAACCCTTTGTAATGCGAGTGAAAAATAGATTTCTGCGCGAAGCTCAGGACAATGAAGCGATATAGAGCATTCCTGCCTACACGGCCCGAAACTGCCATTTTTCATAGGGCCGTGGCAAGAAAATAAGCAAGCGCAATAACCACGTTCTGTTCTGCTGACCTGCGGTTGTGGACATGTAGGGCCCGCTCAATACGGAGCGCCTGCGGCGCATTTCTTCGGGCACTTCGTGCGATTGGTGGCCGTCAGGCGCTTTGGAATAAAATCGGGTAAAGCGAGCCCAAGAGCAATAAAGCGGCGCAGATGTTGAATGCGCGCAGTTTCCAAGGGACATTTAGAAGCCGGGAAATTTGCGTCCCCAAAAGCGTCCAGCAGGTGATTGATGGCGTGTTGACCAAAATAAAGGCCAACGCCACGACAAGCGCCCCCGCCATGCCAAAACCCTCGGGTGCATAAGCACTGTTGGCGGTCAGCGCCATTGCCCACGCCTTGGGGTTGACCCACTGAAACAGCGCCGCCTGTATAAAGGTAATGGGCTGTCCGGTGGGGCTTGATGCGTGGTTTGTCGGCGCGGCTGCGGTCGCGATTTTGAAGGCGAGGTATATCAGAAAGGCAATGCTTGCGATCTTCAATACAGTGTAAGTGATTGGGAATAAGTCAAATACCTGCGTCAGCCCGGCGCCGACCAAGAACACCATAAAGCCAAACCCAAGGGTGATACCGGCCATATGGGGCAGGGTGCGACGTAGGCCAAAATTCGCCCCCGACGCCAGAACCATCAGGTTATTGGGCCCCGGTGTGACGGTAGAGACAAAGGCGAAAGCCAGAAGAGCGGTCAGAAGTTCGTAGGTCATGGGGCGCAATAATAATCAGTTTTTCGCCAAATAAATTGCAAATGTAGTTGCTTTGTGGAAAATATTGCAACTAATGAACAAACTTGATCAGATATCCGAGCATATATTGCGTGAGCTTATCCGCGACGGGCGGATCAGTAATATCGAGCTGGCAGACCGGGTTGGGCTGTCGCCCTCGGCCTGTTTGCGTCGTGTGCAGGAGTTGGAGCGCTCGGGGGTTATCAAGGGCTATCGCGCGGTGCTGAACCCGGGTGCGATCGGAATTGGCTTTACTGCCTATATGACTGTCGGCCTGTCGGACCATTCCAAAGCATCGCAGGAAGCATTTGAACGCTCGGTTGCCCGTTCACCGGAAGTTCGGGAATGTCATAACGTTACCGGATCTGTCGAATACCTGCTGCGCATCGAGGCCACAGATCTGGCGGGTTACAAACATTTCCACACAGAAGTTCTGGGTGCCCTGCCGCAGGTTAAAAGCATCACCAGCTATGTTGTGATGGAATCCCCAAAAGACGAGCGCGCCTGAGCGAACAAAAAAACGGCGGCGCCAAGGGAGGAGAGGCGCCGCCGTTCTAGTTTACGAACAACCCCAGGGAGGAGGGGAGCGTCCGTATCTCGGTGAAGCTTTCGCTTCGGTGTATCTGCGTCGACATCAGGGAGGAGATGCCGACGCTGGTATTAGGGGCCACAGGGAGGAGCGGCTGCCCTAAACTGAATTTCTATTTGCCGTGGGTGGCGGCATGCGCTGTGGCGCGGATGTTTGAGCGATTTATGCCCAGATCGGCCAGTTCGTGATTTGACAGCGCTGACAGTTCCCTCATCGTGCGCCGCTGTAGGCGATAGAGAGCGAGCTGCTCGCCTGCGGATTTCCATGCGGCTGCCGCGCGCTCTGGAATGCTGGCTTCAATGCTGTGGCTGGTGTTCAGGAATGCCATTGTAGTGTTCTTTCGATCAGTTTGCTGCAAAAGCGTTATTGCTTGGTTGGTGTATAGATAGGCCAATGCTGCGTCTGCACAATCCAGAGAATGAGCAATGCCGCCATGCAGCAAATGCATAAGTAGTGCTGTCCTGTTTGTCTGCCGGGAAATCGGCGCGGGATTTCATGGCGAATGCTCGGAAAATGTCGAATCAATAGGCAAGAGGTGGTGGAAATGGCCCAACACCTGCGAGAAATCGCATTCTTGGTGGCCAGTTCAATGAAAAAACAGAATTATTCTGGGAATTCTCGGGAATTTTTTCATTATCGTGATAATCATATATATGGTGTCCATTAATTCATTTTACCACAATATGTACGACTTATGTTCGGGCGCGGCGGAAAATATACCTGCAATACTTAGTCTATTAGGGGGTCTTTGCTGAGATTTCCCGTAAATATCTGTTGATTTCCATGAAATCCCGTGTATTCCTGTTTGCACGATGAAGACGGGATCATAAAGGGGCGACTTAAGACCCCGAACTCCCAAGTCAGGTTTCATACAGGCACCCGCTTTCATCGAACAACGAGATCCGGCGCGCGGGCGAGCAGACATCCCCCCAGGTGGCGCGCGCAGCTGGACTACCCAGAGATGGGACGAGGGCGGCGGATTGTGCAGTGGCAGCAGCACAATCCGCCGTTTTCATCTCAAACCGAAAAAAGTGACAAACTAACAGGAGCCGCAGGGACAGTGGCACGCAGATTCAGAGGCGAATCCCACCATAAGGTGGATGCAAAGGGCAGGGTGTCTATTCCAGCCCTGTTTCGCCGTGTTCTGGAGGCGGGCGACCCCGACTGGAAAGAGGGCCTGCGCCCACAGCTGGTCATTGTATATGGCGATCATCGCCGCAAATTCCTTGAATGCTATACGATTGAAGCGATCGACGAGGTTGATCGCAAGATTGATCTGTTGCCGCGCGGCTCGATGGAGCGCAAATTGCTTGAGCGGATGATACACGGTCAGTCCCTTCCGGCCGAAGTGGACGGCGACGGGCGGCTGGTTCTGCCCCAAAAGCAGCGCGAAAAAATTGGCTTGGACGGCGAGGCGTTTTTTATCGCCTCCGGTGACACGTTCCAGATTTGGAAGCCCGACACCTACCAGACTGAAGAGCAAGCCAAGACCGAGGCATGGCTGGACAGTCAGCCCGATGATTTTGACCCGCTATCCTTTTTGGACCAAAAGGGGGGTGATTAGGCGATGGCTGCGGCTGCGCGTATTCCCACCTCTGACCTTCCTCATGTCCCGGTTTTATTACGGCCGCTGTTAGCAGCGGTCGCTCCTGTTAAAGGTGTTTGGCTGGACGGCACATTTGGAGCCGGTGGTTATACACGTGGATTGCTGGATGCAGGTGCGAGTAAGGTGATCGGCGTGGATCGTGATCCGATGGCGCTTGAAATGGCGCAAAGCTGGGCTGGCGAATATGGTGACCGGCTGGAACTGGTTCAGGGTGTGTTTTCGGCGCTCGATACCTATGCCAGCGATCTGGATGGCGTGGTTCTGGATCTTGGCGTGTCCTCAATGCAGCTCGATCAGGCCGAGCGCGGTTTTTCATTCATGCGCGACGGGCCGCTTGATATGCGGATGAGCCAATCTGGGCCAAGTGCTGCCGATCTGGTTAATACTGCAGAAGAGGCCGAGCTGGCCGATATTCTGTTTCATTACGGTGAAGAACGTGCGTCGCGCAGGATTGCTCGCGCGATTGTTCGTGAGCGCGAGCAAGGTGCGATTAACACAACCCTGCAACTGGTCGAAATAATCGAAAAATGCCTGCCCCGTGCCAAACCCGGTAAAAGCCGCCCGGCGACGCGTAGTTTTCAGGCAATTCGGATTGCAGTGAACGACGAGTTTGGCGAATTGGTTGCAGGCTTAGAGGCCGCCGAACGTGCGCTTGCGCCCGGTGGTCAGCTGGCTGTGGTCAGCTTTCATTCGCTTGAAGACCGGGTTGTGAAACGGTTTTTACAGGCCCGCGCATACACGGGCGGGGGCGGTAGCCGCTATGCGCCCGAACTGGCAGCCGAAACGCCTGCATTTGAAAAATTGTCCAAGGCAATTGGGCCGGATGCACAGGAATTGACGGAAAACCCTCGCGCACGTTCGGCGCGGCTGCGGGTTGCCATTCGGACTGATGCGGCGTCCGGCGATGTGGATCGCGCCGGGCTTGGAATGCCGGGATACAGACAAAAGGGAAAAAACTGATGCGTCCGTTGCTTTATGTAGTGTCCGCGCTGGCGGTAATGGGGTTGGCCTTTTGGGCCTACCACGAGAATTACAAAACCCAGCAGGCCTTGCGCGATGTTGAGAAACTTCAACTTGAAATTGGCGGTTTTCGCGAGGAACTGGGCGTTTTGCGGGCTGAGTGGGCCTATCTGAACCGCCCCGACCGGCTGCGCGAATTGGCGGACATAAATTACGACCGTCTTGGTCTGCTGCCGTTAACGCCGCAGCAGTTTGGGCGCATTGACCAAATATCCTTTCCGCTGGACGCCTTCGCAGGCATGAGCCAGCCGATTGATCTGGCCGCAAATTTAGAGGCCACCCGATGATCCGCACCCCTTTGCGTCCATTGGCGCGCATCCTTAGCGCCCGTCAAAAGGGTGAAAACCCCGAGCTGATTGAGCGCGAGAATATCCGCCTTCGCCACGAAGAGACCCGCGACAGTGAACGCCAGCGCGCCGAGGGGCGTCTGCTGGTCATTGGTGCATTCTTTCTGTTTGCGTTTGTGTCTGTCGGCCTGCGGATGGGCGTGATGGCAAACAGTGAACCAAGTGAGCCGCGCAGTGCCAGCGGCGCCTCTATCGTTGCGCAACGCTCTGATATCGTTGATCGAAACGGGCGTATTCTGGCCACGAACCTGTTGACCCATTCGCTTTATGCACAGCCACAAATCATGATGGACAAGGAACGTGTCGCGCGCGATCTGGTCGCCATATTTCCTGATCTGGATGAGGCCGGGCTGCTCAAGCAATTTACCGGCGCACGCAAATTTGTCTGGGTGAAAAAACGGATTTCGCCCGAACAGCAGCAAATGGTGCACGACATCGGCGACCCCGGTCTGTTGTTTGGGCCGCGCGAGATGCGCCTCTACCCCAACGGCAAACTGGCGGCCCATATTCTTGGCGGATCGTCGTTTGGGCGCGAAGGCGTGCGTTCGGCCGAAGTGATCGGTGTGGCTGGTGTGGAAAAGACGTTTGACGCCTTTTTGCGCGACCCGGCTGCAAATGGCGCGCCGTTGGAACTGTCGATTGATCTGACGGTTCAGGCGGCAGTAGAGCGAGTGCTTTACGGCGGCATGAAGCTGATGAATGCGCGTGGCGCGGCCTCTGTGCTGATGGATGCGCATACCGGCGAGGTTATCTCGATGGTTTCGCTGCCCGATTTTGATCCCAACACGCGGCCCAATGCACCTGTCTCTTATACAC